>JAFTGN010000029.1 GCA_017457865.1 Lachnospiraceae bacterium
GTACCTATTTTTAGTAGCTTATTGTAATCTGCTGACCACGTTTTGGGACGATTTCCCAACCCCATGTGGTCACATCTATACCACCAACTCGAATTTGACGGGTTGGTGATAATAAATCGTGAACTTCACGGATTCAGGTAATACGTAAGGAGTGATTATATGATGAAATGGAGAGATGGAAATAAGGATGGCAAATTTTATTCGGTGTGCCTAGTAGCAAATGATAATGGAATTTCGGCTAGTAAATTAAATTCATTGGTTCAAAAAGATTATAGAATTAGTATTGTGCGATGCGGAAATGGAAAATTAAAAATATTCGGAGGTGAAATCGAAGGAAAATATGATTTTTTTATACATAGCGTGGATAAGGAAGCAATCAAAGACGCTAAGGAAAACATTGAAAGAATATATGAATCTATGATTAAGAAGTAGTGAATGGTGCGTTGGATTCCTGAAACGCTATCTTGCGGTGACGATTCTGCTTTAAACCAGAAATTGAAATGCGGAGAAACTAGTAGAAAGTGATTTTTATTCTACTGTATCCTCCGCTTTTTTTATTTATAACAGAATCCAGATTACATATCATCACTACATGAGGAAAATAATCAGAAAAATATGCAAAATATACAAAAATATTTGAAATTATTCAAAAGATGAGTTATAATATCTATTAACTGAGAGAAAAATGGTAAAATGGATGTATGAGAAAAGATTTTGTGTTCAATGACAAATAGTGTCATGGTCAAATGGTATCTTAGTGATAACACATACAACAGGAAAATGGAGTGAGGGATGAACAAACAGACAAAGAACAGTCGTACCCTGGATATGTATGTCAGATTGTGCGAAGGAAAATGCATCAACAAATCCGAGGAAGCAACCAGATTTGGTGTAGATGAACGGTCCATTCAAAGGGATATAGATGATATCAGAGCATTTCTGGATGAAAGAGCCATGGAAAATTCCGGAGAGCATCGGAACATTGTGTATGACAGACTGAAAAAGGGGTTTGTCATGAAGGGAATGGAACATTCACTCATGACAAATGGTGAAATACTGGCGGTCAGTAAGATTCTTTTGGAAAGTCGGGCATTTACGAGAGAAGAGATCAACAGCATTCTGGACAAACTGATATCAGGGTGCATACCGCCGGAAAACGTGAAACTGGTTTCAGATCTGATAGCCAATGAAAAATATCACTATGTGGAACTGCGGAACAAAATGCCGATGAAAGAAAAACTGTGGGAACTGGGCAATTATATCAGGCAATGTGAACTGATTGAGATGACATATGAGAAACAATTGCCGGAAAAACAGACGGTGAAACGAATCATCGAGCCGGCCGCATTGCTGTTTTCAGAGTATTATTTTTATTTGAATGGCTATATTGTAGAAAAACGGGAAGAAACATATCAGCGTTTGTATGACCATCCGGCTATCTTTCGGGTAGATAGAATTCAAAAGTGCAGGAAAATTGGCGAGAAGTTTCATGTTGCTTACATAGATCGGTTTCAGGAGGGAGAATTCAGAAAGAGAGTCCAGTTCATGTTTGCCGGTGAACTGGTGAAATTACAGTTCCGGTATTCCGGCGCAGGACTAGATGCAATTCTGGATCGGATTCCCACAGCGGAAATTGTGGAAAGCAGTGAAGCGGGTTACATCATTGAAGCAGAAGTGTTTGGAAGGGGAATCCTGATGTGGCTTTTGAGTCAGGGAAGTGCAGTGGAAATCATCAAGCCTGCATCCCTTCGGGAAGAGATGAAGCAGATGATACAAAATATGTTGAAAAATTATGAGTAAGTGAATGGAGAACCGTATGGAGCAGATAAAGAAAGCAATCGACATAGTGCAGGATTTGGAAGAAAAATACAGTCTGTCGGTGGAAGGAACAGAACAGATTCGGCAGCAGTTGGAAGACTTCAAGGTATATATTCCACTGATTGGAAAATTCTCATCGGGAAAAAGTGCATTGATTAACAATTTATTGAACTGGGGCGATGAAATTTGTAAGGAAAATATCAGTGTGGAAACAGCCATTCCTGCGGAAGTATTTTATGGCAGTGAGGACTGTGCATGGATTTGCAGACCGGAAAAAGAATGGATGAGTTTTCAGGAATACCTGGAGCATCGGGATGAAATCACCACAGAAAATGCAGAGGTTGTGAAGATGCAGTTGGAAAATGAAGTACTTGCCAGGTTTCCGGATGTGGCACTGGTAGACATGCCTGGACTGGATTCTGGTTATGAAGTCCATGACAAGGCAATCGAACGTTATATTCGAAAGAGTATGGCATATGTACTGGTCTTTCCGGCAGATGAGCTGACCATCCCAAAGAGTATGGAACCTATATTGTGGGATTTGAATCAATACAAGATGCCGATGTGTGTGGTCATTACAAAAGGCAATCGAATTGCCGATATGGAAGAAGTACGTATGGCAGAACTTCAAAAAAGTCTGTCCAAATATTTCCCCGGTCAGTCAATCCAGATCTTCATCACAGAAACAGAGGATGGAACATTGGGGGGATTTGAAACATTTCTGGAAGAGATGCAAGACCAGGCAAATCAACTGGGCAGACAATATTACCGGAAAAAGTTAGAGCCGGAATTTGCCAGAATCAGCAATTATCTGATGAGTTACCTGAAAAACATGGAGTTGTCATTGTCAGAGTTAGAGGAACAGAAAGACAGTCTGCAAAGAGACATGGAGAAATTGAATGCAACAATTAGAACTGAATTGGATGCCTTCACAGAGCAGATTCCAAAGCTTGTCAATGATGTGGCAAATGATGTACAGGCAGCATTGTCTGAGAAAATGGATGATTTTGTGTTTGATTTGCTGCACGACACAGATGCATCTTCTGAAATCAATGAAACGGTACGTAAGTCTATGGTATCGTCCTATCAGAACCGGGTAATGGGCAATATCAAAAAATATCTGAATCATATATCAAAGGCAATCTCCATCGGAAGCACCGGATATGCATCCGCATTACAGATTGATATGGATCAGGTATGTGGCAAAGATATTTCAGGCGTGGGAAGAACGGCAACCACGGTGCTGGGATTGCTGATAGGTGGTCCTCTGGGTGGGATTATTGCCCATGTAGTGACCGGTTTGATCAATAAAAACAACAGCGAAAGAAGGAAAGAAGCAAGATATCGGGTACAGCAGCAACTGTCTTCGTCTGTTTTTCCGGCAATCGACAGAGAGGTTAGGGAAAAGGTACAGATAGATTTAGAACATACAGCACTGGAAGTCAGACAGATCGTAGAAAAAGAAGTGGATACCCAGATGGAAGCATTGCAGAAAGCCCTGGAGGAAGTAATAGACAAAAAGCAGGCAGAGGATGAGGAAAAAGCACAGAGAAGAAGCGCAATAGAAGAGGACTTGCGCATATTGGAGGAAATACATGAATTTGAATGAAAAAGAGGTAGAACATATTGTTTGGAACTATGAGCAGCTCAGAAACATTGTTCGATTGGATTCCATGGTGGGAATGAATTGGAAACAAAAGCTGGGGTATGTGGAGAATATCATCAAAAGAGAACTGCCAACATTATTAAAAGAAGTGGCACCGCCTAATGTGTATGAACTGACTGCCGATTTCAGTGCGGAATATGAGAAGTTCAAAGACTTTATTTTGTATGAATCTCTGATTGGCAAAAATGTAGTGGGACTGGGAGGAGGGTTTTCCAGCGGAAAGTCCAGCTTTCTAAATACATTAATGGGTGGAGGAGAAATCCTTCCTGAAAATATCAATCCCTCTACTTCTGTACCGGCATATCTGGTACATGGCAGCCAGAATGTGGTAAAGGCAATCAATATTTTCGATGCCTGTATCCAGCTGGATTTGTATGCCATCAATGAGATCGCCCACGGATTTGGGGCAGTAGAGGAGGAGGGAACCCAGATCACAGATGCAGTGCAGTTAGGGCATGTGTTGAAAAATCTGTTTTTGGAGACAGGATTGCAGCCATATGAAAATCTGGTATTTCTGGATACACCGGGATATTCCAAGCCGGATTCAGAACATTACTCTGCCAAGACAGATGAGGATATTGCAAGACAGCAGTTGAACACAGTGGATCTGATTCTGTGGTTTCTGCCGGTCAATGAGTCTGGTTCCTTTACCGATTCCGATATCAACTTTATCCGTTCCTTAGATCAGGAGATTCCCATTACAGTCATCTGTAGCAAGGCAAACAGACGAACCGGGCAGCAGAGGAAAGAAATCAAGGCAAAAATCAGGGAACAGATATTGATGGAACATCTGAATGTGAATGAGGTGTTTTTCTTCGATACGGAAACACCCCATGAATTAGACAGTCAGAAAATACGTGATTTGTTTCAGGAATGGAACCAAATGCGTTATCAGGAAGAAGTGTTTGCCCGGCATTTCAAGCGGCTTTTCTGGGAATGCCGTGAATATTACAGGAAGAAAAAAGAAGAAGCCAGTGCAGAAATCCGCAACCTGAACAATGCGTTGATGCTGAAAGAAAATGAAGAAGTGGCGGTGTACATAGAGAGGGTCAAAGCAAACAGTGAAAAAGAATGTAAGCTGATGGAAAAAGCAGAAGCGGAAATGGTTCGATTGCAGACTACATTTTTTAAGGAAATCAAAGTAGTGGCAGATGAAGTGGGCATTTACATGCCGGAACCAAAGGATATTGATGTACTGGAAGACAAGATCACCGATTCCCTTGCTGTCTTACAGGATTACAACAAAGCCCATCAGAACGTAGTCCTGCCGGATATGAAAGAACGGATATTAGATGCCTTTAGAGGCATCCAGCCGGTCTTTGAGTGTGAGCCGGGAGGAAGCCAATACAAAAATGTCCTGTTGGATATGATGGCAAAGATGCAGTTTCCTACAGGAGAAGACATTCAGTTTGGAAATGACATCAATTATCATGAGCTGATGCAGGAAGTGTTGGGCGGAACCCAAAATCAAAATGACAAGCTGATGTAACGATTGGATATCAGTAGAATCACATCAGGAAAAGGAGATACCATGGCAGATTTACGAGAATTGACCACAGATGCGAAGCGTCTGTATGAAGCATTGGATTATTTACTGGAAAAGCAGGACTCTGCCGGTGCAGAGCAGCTGGATTTGAAAGAAATCTGGTTTGGGGCAAAGTCAAGGCCTTTTCAGTCTCATATACTGTGTCAGAAAGAAGAAACCATATGCAGACGGTATCTGGTCATTTTGTCAGCACTGATCAGCCTGACAGAAGATACGGCAAAGAAAACCATACAGGTGCGCTTTCTGGCAAGGATTCTGGCGGCCTGTAAGGAAACAGACTGGGGCATCAGGGAACTGGTTACAGACGGGATGTTGCTGGAAGAACGAATCCTGGATGAATTTCAGGAACTCCAGGACGAAGACCTGCAAAATAGTTTACTCATCGACTTGCTGCTGCTGACCTATCTGGATGGACAGCCAGACGAAAAGCAGTTAGACTTTGCGGTGGGATTTATGGCACTGTCAGGCATCGGGCAGGAGAGGGCCAGGGCAATGAGTGCGGTGGTAAAAGGATTGTTACAACAGGACGACGATGAAGTTATCCGTCAGAGAAAGTATCTGTCGCTGGAAAACATCTATTGTTATATGAAAAATCCACCGGATGGCATTCTGGTAACAGATTTGGAACAGGCAAAAATGCTCGCGGTTCCCAAAGTTATTTTTGCAGGATGGATATTTCAGGAATTGCCTGAAATGGACTGTGACCAGTTTCAGGCAGAAGTCATCGAATTCAGAGGATGTCATTTTATTGGAATCAATCGATTTGTCAACAAAGAAAAGAAAGTGCTGCTGACAGATTGTGTGTTTGAAAAATGCAGTGTAACAGAAGAATGGATGATTGTGAGAAATGCAATAATACATGGATGTACTTTCCGGAATCTTTCTGCATTTTTTGACGAAGAGCACCCAATGATTGTATTGAAAGATAGTAAAGTTGAAAAATCGGTCTTTACAGACATTCAAATTCGAAACGTTGAGAGAGGATGGGAAAGTCTTTGCATATCGTTAGATACGAATATAAAAGAATGTACATTTATTAAAATAGAAATTGATACTGATCACTGGTTAAGTTATATAATTTGGGCATATAATGGAAATGTTTATAATTGCAAATCACAAAACTGTACAACTAAGTATGATATTTTATTAAGTGGAAAGGCAGTGGGATATGACAATGAAAAAATAGAAACACATGATTCATGGCGCACGGATTCGTGGTCTAATAGTTATGGTGTAAGCTATAACAAAAGATACTTTGATGCAGACTAAACTGACAAAACAATAAGAAAGCAACAAGATGGATAATTCCTTACTGGCTGCAAGGGTTATTAACCATAAATATATTGTAGTAGAAGGGAGATGGAACATTGAATTATAATACCAAATTACAAAAACTGGAATTGGATCTGCAAAGAATCCACGCAATGGTTTCTGAACTGGCAGCAGAAAGTGAGGAGAGGTCACAGGCAGGCATTGCGTTTGAAAAATTACAGATGCTTGGCAGACAGGCGGCATTTGTGTCTCATTATGTGGGTCAGTTAGATGAAGATTTGCGAAATCAATATGCTGCTGTTTTGTCCAGTGTGGTTTCCTGGGAGGAACAGACAGAAAAGAGGATCAAACAGTATTATTTCATTGCCAGAATATTGGGTTCCTGTCAGACGGAGCGATCATTAGAAGAACTGGTGCGGGATGCCAATCTGATTTCCATAAAGGAGTTTGAAACACTGGCAAATGGACTGGGGAAAAGAGGACAGAAGATGTTGCTGTTTGACATTCTTCTGATGATTACATTTCAGGGGGACATTTGTGAAAAACAGTTGGATTACTTTTGTGAAATCAATACCTATTTTCATACCACAGAAAAAGAATTGCAAAGTATATATGGATTGGTGAACTGTATCTTAAAGGCAGAGGAGAGGAGAATATACCGATATGCAGCCTCTTTTCCATTAAATGACATTTCCTGCTATCTGCACCACCCCATACCCGGACGAGTGGTGACATCTGTGGAGGAGATTTCCCAGGTGAACGATACCAATATCGTGATTTGTGGTGTGACATTCCAAAATACAGAAGTGTGGATTGATGACTATCAAAAAGAACAGGTAACCTTTATAGAGTGTAAGTTCGAAAATGTGGCATATGTGGTTGCGGAACATACAAAGGTGGAAATGGAACGATGCGCCTTTTTACAATGCAGCAGAGATTGTGAGGTATATACGGAAAGCGAGAGCAGCGGTAGTACTGAAAGAACGAAACCAAAGGCGTTATTTTCTTTCTCAGGAGCAAGCATTCGGGATTGCAGATTTGAACAATGCAGCTTGAAAAATTACAGCGGAAAAAGTGTATTATTGAAAGTGAAATCTGGAGTATTAGAAGGGTGCTATTTCAAAGAATGTACGTTAAATGTAAAAAGTAACAATACCAGATCCTCCTGGATAGAAAATGGAGCAATTATTTTTGTAAAGAATGTTAAGATAAAAAAATGTAAAATAAAGGCATGTACATCTGAGGGAGAAGGGTACTCCTCCTTTTTGGTTCATCTTGCTGCAGACTATCAATCCATGCATACAATATTTTGCGAAGGTGGCAGTATAGAGAGTTGTGAATTCCATGAATGCATAACCGGAGGACTGAAACGAGATAATACCAGGACTTATCATTTTATCATTAATGCCATTGGAGCAATGGAACGGAACAATACATTTACAGATTGTCAGGCACAGGCAAACGTAGGTTCAGCAGTTTGGAGGAGTTGATATGACAAATGATTATGAACAGGTGAATCAAAAGATAGAAGCGATAGTAGAGCAGATGATACCCTATGCATCAGAAGATACATTGGAGAGCATTCGACGGATCAATCAGAATTTCTCTATGAAGATTGCAGACTTTCAAAGAGAGGGACGGAAGCTGAATATTGGTGTCATTGGCAGAGTGAAAGCAGGAAAGTCTTCTTTTCTGAATACATTGTTATTCAATGGGCAGGAAGTGCTTCCAAAGGCTGCCACACCTAAGACGGCTACACTGACCAAGATGGAATATGCAGAGCAAAACCGTATTTTGATTGAATTTTATTCTGTAGCAGAGTGGGAAGCCATTGAAGAGGATGCCCAGTTAGGGGATAAGAATGAAATCACCAAATCTGCCAGAGAACTGGTCACCATGGCCAGAGACAGAGGCATCCATGTACAGGAGATTCTGGAAAGGGGAAATCTGGATCAGACCTTTGAAACATATCAGGATCTGTTACAGTTTCTCAATGATTATGTGGGAGAAAATGGTACCTATACACCGCTGGTTCGATCTGTGGTCATTTATATGAATCGGGAGGAATTTAAGGATATTTCGATTGTAGACACCCCCGGACTGAATGACCCGATCCCTTCTAGAACACAAAGAACAAAAGAGTTTATCGAAGTGTGTGATGTGGTATTTTTCTTAAGCAGAGCCAGCTCTTTTCTGGATATGAATGACTGGGAACTGCTTTGTAAGCAGCTGCCCCAAAAAGGTGTAAAGAAGATGGTACTGGTGGCAAGCCAGTATGACAGCGGGCTGCGGGATGTGTTAAAGAAGGGAGAGACGGACAGTTTCTTTGGAGGAGGAAAATCCTGGCGTTCACAGACCAAAGGAACATCCAAAGCCACCAATCTGCCTGATGCAAAAAAAATTGTGGCGGAAAGTCTGGAAAAGCGGATTAGAGAAAAGATTGCTTCTTTTGAAGCACAGCCGGATGCAGGAAATCATGATATGATACTGGACATATTAAAAGATTGTCAGAAGCCGGTCTTTGTCTCTGCCAGAGCACAGGATATGTCCGGGAAATCTTATGCAGAATATTCGCAGGAAGAGCAGGAGGATTACCGGTATTGGAAAGGCTTTCTTTCAGAAGCGGATATGGCGGCAGAACTTGGGGCAATCGGCAACTTTGATGAGATTCGGGAGATTTATACCGGAATCAAGATGGAAAAGCAGAGATTGCTGGAAGAGAAGGAAAGAGAATTTATTCCTACAGTATATGGAGAATTGAAAGAATTTTTCTGTGAGTTAAAGAGAAGTGAGTCTATGCGGCTGGAATGCCTGCAAAGCAATGATAAAGAGAGCCTGCAGGAACAGCGGCTGTATTTGGAAGGCAGAAACAATGCCATCAAAGCGGATGTGGCAGAGGTTTTCGGGGATACGCTGGAAAAGATCAAGCAGCAAAAAATGGATGTGAACAAAACACTGCGTGATATGAGTACAGAAGCGGCCAGACTGGAAACCCATACAGGACAGGAAACCCATCATGGAACCCACACCACATATCGCTTTAAATTGGGGCCTATTCGTCTGGGCAGGAGCAGTCAGAGCTATAGTTATACAACCACCTATCAGTATCTGGCTGCTTCGGATGCATTGGAGCAGATTCATGTGTATGGCAAAAAAGCAGCAAATGAGATTGAAACGGTATTCAGAGAGACGGTGGACATGAAAGCTTATAGAAGGAAACTGTTGGAAACGGTCATCCGCAATCTGGATTCTTCCGATCAGAATTTTGATGCCAACTATTTTAGAATCGTGGTGCAGCAGGCATTGAACCGCATTGCGTTTCCGGAGGTACATATTGATGTGAGTAAGGAACTGACAGAAATTGGAAATCAGTTTTCGGGAGAAGTGCGAAACAGCAGTGACAAAGATCGGTTTAGAAAGCTTCTTTCAGAAACGGTGGAGGGTCTGTATCATTCTATTGTGAAACGGGTGGATATTACCATACAGGAGTTTCAGGATGCAATGCGTTCCATTCAGGAAACGTTATGTGACGATATTTTAGAGAAAATTACAAAAGAACTGGAGAAAATTCAGGCAGTGATGGAAGAGAAGGAAGCAGAGGTTGCAAAGGCAAACAGATATCTGGCGGTCATAGATCGGGTAATTTCGGATTTGTAAATATCAATATGTGGATGAAGGGAGTGGGAGAGCAGGATGATGCAAAAGGATGAATTGCAGGTTGCCAGGCTGAATCAGATTCTGGGACTGACAGACAGTATCATCAATAGAAAGTATTTGTCTTTTTTGGCTGATGGCGGGTATGAATTGCGGGAAGCCACAATGAATGACAATGCAGTGAATATTGAAAAACATGCCAGAATATTTCATTTGCGGAAGTTTGTATATGATTCCAATGAGAGTTTTCTGAACAAGCTGATTACAGTGGTGAATGTGGCATATGCTTTAAAGGGGACGATTGTCACATCCATACAGAGTACCGGAGCGTGTATTGATTTTTACATCGGGATTGTTGCAAAAGAAAACAAGGGAAGGGCAGGCAAAGATGACAGACAGGCGCTGCTCAACGCTTTCGAAGGGACCATGACTGGCAATTTTATTGGTTCGGATATTGGAAATCACATCACCGGAGAGGAATTGACAAAGTTTCGGGCATCGCTGGATGGAAATGCCATCTGTTCTGTATCTGTGGTTCCTTCTTTGAGAAACATGGACAAAGCAGGGATAGACGCCTATGTACAGGGAATAGAGAATCTTGTAGATGCACTGCGGGGGCAGCAGTACACGCTGCTTACCATTGCAGATCCTGTCTCCACTTCTGATATTATGGAAAATCGCCATGGATATGAGAAGCTCTATAATTACCTGGCACCACTGTATAAAATAGTGGAGACAAAAGGAACATCAGAATCGGTTCAGCTGTCGCAAACAGATACAGACAACTACGTAAAGGGTATTACAGAGGGCATTGCAAGAACCCAGAGCAGAACAGACAGTACCAGCTATTCCAATGGATTTCAACTGGGGGTTTCTTTTATCGTATCTGCCGGTTTCCAGCATTCGAAGATGAATGGAACGTCTGTCACAGATGGGATGACTACGTCTAAGAGCAGTATGGAGCAGTTTGGTACGGCTCGTGCCAGAACCACAGGTGTAGGACATACCACAAATGACAGCACACAGGTGTTCCTTGAGAATCGAATCATAAAATCTATGCTGGATAAAATAGAACAGAATATCCGGCGGATAGATGAATGTGAGGGATATGGTGCATTCCAGACAGCCACATATGTAATTGCTCAGGAAAAAGCCACAGCATTAAATGTGGCAGGAAATTTTGCCTCCCTGATGAAGGGAGAACGTTCTTCTTCGCAGGTTTCCGGCATCAATTGCTGGGAAAGGGATATGAAAGACCGGGAAAAAGAAAAGACATTCAGCCGTCTGCTGAATTATCTTGAACATTTTGCCCATCCTGCCTTCCGGTTGAAGGAAAATAAAGAAATCCGGGTATCCACATCTGTGATGGTCAGTGGACCGGAATTGACGGTTCAACTTGGTTTTCCAAAGAAATCGGTCAATGGACTGGCGGTATTGCCTATGTATCCGTTTGGACGAAATGTATATCCCCATGGGGAAAAGGCATTGCGGTTGGGGCAGCTTTTTTTCATGGGACAGGCTGAGCCTCAGAAAGTGGAACTGGATATAGATTCCCTTGCGGCACATACGTTGATCACTGGTTCTACCGGTACCGGAAAGTCCAATGTGATATATGGAATGCTGCATGAGCTGGCAGAACGTCAGGTGCATTTTATGGTTGTGGAACCGGCAAAGGGCGAATATAAAAATGTATTTGGGGCAAGAGAGGATGTGCGTGTATTTGGTACCAATCAAAAGAAGACGGATTTATTAAAGATCAATCCATTCTCTTTCCCGGAAGATGTGCACGTACTGGAACATATTGACCGTTTGACGGAGATTTTTCAGGTATGCTGGTCTATGTATGCGGCCATGCCGGCAGTGCTGAAAGAAGCCATGGAAGAAGCCTACCTTTCCTGTGGCTGGGAGCTGGATACATCTGAAAACCGATATGACGATGCGGTGTTTCCTACATTTGGGGATTTACAGATTGCTTTGCAGAGGGTCATTGACCGTTCTGCATATGATGAAGAGGTAAAAAGCAATTACAAAGGTGCATTGCTTACCAGAGTTCGTTCCCTGGCAAATGGACTAAATGGAAGGATTTTTTGTGCGGATGAATGTACACAGGAAGAACTGTTTGACAACAATGTGATCATAGATTTGAGCCGGGTAGGTTCTTTGGAAACAAAATCACTGTTTATGGGCGTACTGGTCATGAAGCTGCAGGAGTATCGTATGAGTCAGGGATATAGAAATGCAGGATTGCGGCATGTGACGGTTTTAGAGGAGGCACATCATTTGCTAAAACGTACTTCTGAGGAACAGACTTTAGAAGGCAGCAATATGATGGGAAAGTCAGTGGAAATGATTGGAAATGCCATTGCGGAAATGCGTACATACGGAGAAGGGTTCCTTATTGCAGATCAGGCACCGGATTTGCTGGATCGCTCTGTGATTCGAAATACAAACACAAAAATCATTTTGCGCACACCGGAGTATCAGGATCGGCTGTTAGTAGGAAGAGCAGCCGGTTTGGACGAGGGACAGATTGCAGAAGTAGCAAAACTTCCACTGGGGGTTGCGGCAGTTTATCAAAACCAATGGTTGGAACCTGTATTGTGTCAGTTTATACAATATCCCTGTGATAGTTCCTATCTTTATCATAAAATGTCTGTGGAGGAATCATCAGAAATGGGACATGCCAGAGGAGAACTGGTAAAATGGATGCTGATGAGTCGGATTTCTGAACATCTGGAACCGGATTTTGAACTGATTGAGCGGCATGTGGAACAGATACAGATGCCGACATGGATTCGTCTACAGGTCAGACAGTTATTAAAACAGAATGATGGGGAACGTTTGCAGGCATGGAGTGGGTATCGGTTTGACACGTTGGCAGGTATGATCGTGGATATACTGGGGTGTGAGAAGAAGCTTCGATATGCATTACAGCATACCAATGGGGCAGAGGACTTACAAAATGCCATGGAGAACCTGCAATCTGAAAAGCTTACACAGACACTTCCTGAATCCATCAAACGGGAGGTCAATCATTGTTTCATGAGAGTGTATGCAAAAGACGGCGAAGCAGAACTGAAAAAGTATTATGAGTGGGATTTTCAGATCAGAAATAAACTGATGTAGCAAATACAGAGAGGTGGCTTCTATGGGAATACTGGAAATGGGAAGTGGTTCAGAGATTGCTTTAAAAGATGACTTAAAAGAAAAGTCATATGTAAAGGAAATCAATATAAGAGAACTGGATTTTCCTTATGAAAGCAGTGATTTAGGGTACACGGAAAATCTGGAAAAGAGAGAACTGACGATAGAACAGAAAAAGGAAGTGGCGAGGGAGTCAAACTGGTCCGGAGATATTATTGATGCAGTTGGTTCAATGGAAGAATATCAGATTTACAGAAATGCCGGATTGAACGAACAGAAGGTTGGAGAAAAAACATGTCTGATACGTTCGGATATTGATATGAAACAGACCGATGGATTTGGTCGAACCAATCAGGAGAGAATGGAACAGGGACTGGCACCGCTGACACCAGAGGGCAGACCATATGAGTTACATCATATTGGTCAGCATCAGGATTCTCCGTTGGCAGAACTGACCATGCAGGAACACAGAGGAAAGGGCAATGACACAATCTTACATATCAAAACCAGGGAAAGTGAAATTGATCGTGAGAAATTTGATATGGAAAGAGCAGAGCACTGGCAAAACAGAGCAGGTGAGGTGAAAGAAAATGGGTAAATTATTTGCGCATGTGAAAAGCAAAGTATATCATTTAAATGGAGTGAGTGCGGAGACTGTAATAGAAGCAGAGAGAAAGCTGGGAATTCGGTTCAGTGATGAATTCAGAAACTATCTGATGGAGTACGGTGTGGCATCTTTTGGAAGTCATGAATTCATGGGATTAGGCGGAGATGCATATCTGGACGTGGTAGAGGAGACACTGCGTGAACGAAGAAATCATCCACATTTTCCAAAAAACTGTTATATTATAGAAAATATTGGGATTGATGGAATTCTCATTCTTCAAGATGAGGAAGGGAGAATTTATGAACTGAATGATGGTGGTGTAAAGATGGCATATGAGCATTTTTGTGATTATATCAGTTCGCTTTAATTGCAAAATCCATCTTGACAAACCATTTTCCCCTGCCTATAATGAAGAGTGTTGATACAGATTCATCTGTGTTGACCAGATATGTGAAAAGACGATGAAGGAGACAGTAGAGTTTCTCGTGAACGCCTCAGCGAGTCGGGGATGGTGTAAGCCCGATGCCAGTAAGAGAATCATCGAAAATCACTCCCAAGTTGCAGTCCGAACCGGAATCGGTAGGATGCGCCGGATGCTCACCGTTACAGGAGCCTCATATGTTAGTATGCAGCACAGGTGGTATAGCGAAGTTTGCCCTTCGTCCTTTGCGGACGGAGGGCTTTTTTGATGTATGTTTTGGCAATTGTGAAACTTTTGGAGTAGACTAGAAAACAGCCTGTATATCAGAAATTTATATTGATAGGGCTGAAAGCAAAGTCTATCTATGTACTGGCAAGGAAGGCAAATATGTCTTAAGAAGGCTCTTGTAGAAGCCGGCACTTTGTTTTTTGAGTAATATATCATATTACGATAAAAAACATTAGTGCCGCTGCATGCTACACGAAGCGGGAGCGTGCCTTCGAAAGACATATTGCGAACGCAGACAGTACGTATCGACACCCGACAGCCCTATCAATATAAATTTTGATGAAAGGCGTTCGGTATCATAGTTTCGCAAATGTCGAAAAACCAGTGCCTGGATGAAAGGAGACGTGTACCATGTTGTACAGTAAAGTGACCACTGACCTGAATTTCGTAGGTCGTGAAAAAGAAGTGGAGCAGTTCTGGGAAGACCATGAGATTTTCCAGAAGAGTATCGAAAGCCGCAAGGAAGGCCCTCACTATATGTTTTATGACGGACCGCCAACTGCCAATGGCAAGCCGCATATCGGCCATGTCCTGACTCGTACCATCAAGGATATGATTCCCAGATACCGTACCATGAAGGGCTATCAGGTACCTCGTAAGGCTGGCTGGGACACCCACGGTCTGCCGGTAGAGATTGAAGTAGAGAAGCTGCTTGGCATCGATGGCAAGGAGCAGATTGAAAGCTATGGCTTAGAGCCATTTATTGGCAAGTGTAAGGAAAGTGTCTGGAAGTATAAGGGCATGTGGGAGGATTTCTCCAAGACGGTCGGTTTCTGGGCAGATATGGACGATCCATACGTCACCTATCACGATTCTTTCATCGAGTCTGAATTCTGGGCGTTGAAGCAGATCTGGGATAAGGGTCTGTTGGTAAAGGATTACAAGGTAGTGCCTTATTGTCCAAGATGCGGTACTGCATTGTCTTCTCATGAGGTGGCACAGGGCTACAAGGATGTGAAGGAACGTTCTGCCATGGTACGGTTTCAGGTAAAGGGACAGGACAATACCTATTTCCTGGCATGGACCACCACACCGTGGACACTGCCTTCCAACGTGGCACTTTGTGTGAACCCGTCTGAAACCTATGCAAAGGTATCCTGTGAAGATGGCAAGACCTATATTCTGGCACAGGCACTGTTAAGTGTTTTAAGAGATGAGTACACCGTATTGGAAACTTATACCGGTAAGGATCTGGAGTTTACCGAGTATGTGCCTTTATATGACTATGCAACTGTTGCAGAGGGACAGAAGGCATTTTATGTGGTATGTGATGACTATGTTACCATGACAGATGGTACCGGTATTGTACACATCGCACCGGCATTTGGTGAGGATGACTCTCGTGTCTGCAAGAAATACGGCAACTTCCCATTTGTGCAGATGGTCAACTCCAAGGGTGAGATGGCAGAGGAAACCAAGTGGGCAGGGGTATTTGTAAAGAAAGCAGACCCTATGGTATTGGAGGATCTGGATGAGAGAGGACTGCTGTATGCAGCACCTAAGTTTGAACACAGCTACCCCCACTGCTGGAGATGTGACACTCCACTGATCTACTATGCAAGAGAGTCCTGGTTCATCAAGATGACAGCAGTGAAAGAACAGCTGATTGCCAACAACAAGACCATCAACTGGATTCCGGAGAGCATCGGTTCCGGACGTTTCGGCAACTGGCTGGAAAATATCCAGGATTGGGGCATCAGCCGGAACCGTTACTGGGGGACCCCACTGCCGGTATGGACTTGTGAGTGCGGTCATATGCACTGCATCGGCAGTAAGGAAGAGTTAAAGTCTATGAGCCCGGATTGCCCAGAGGAGATCGAGCTGCACCGTCCATTTATCGATCAGGTGCATCTGACCTGTCCGAAGTGCGGCAAGCGGATGACCCGTGTGCCGGAAGTGATAGACTGCTGGTTCGATTCCGGTTCCATGCCATTTGCACAGTATCATTATCCATTTGAAAACAAAGAACTGTTTGAGAAGAACTTCCCTGCTGACTTCATCAGTGAGGCAGTAGACCAGACCAGAGGCTGGTTCTATTCTCTGCTGGCCATCTCCACTCTGCTCTTTGACAAGGCACCGTACAAGAATGTCATCGTATTAGGGCATGTACAGGATGAAAATGGTCAGAAGATGAGTAAGTCTAAGGGCAATGCAGTAGATCCATTTGAGGCATTGGAGAAGCATGGAGCAGACGCCATCCGTTGGTATTTCTATTCCAACAGTGCGCCATGGCTGCCAAACCGCTTCCATGACAAGGCAGTGACAGAGGGACAGAGAAAGTTCCTGGGCACTCTGTGGAACACCTATGCATTCTTTGTACTGTATGCCAACATTGATGGATTTGACGCAACGAAATATACATTACAGTATGACCGTCTGCCGGTGATGGACAAGTGGGTACTGTCTAAGCTGAATACACTGATCAAGGATTGTGACAATTATCTGGAAAATTATAAGATCAATGAGACAACCAGAGTGTTACAGGATTTCGTAGATGAACTGAGTAACTGGTACGTGCGCCGCAGCAGAGAGCGTTTCTGGGCAAAGGGCATGGAGGAAGATAAGATCAATGCTTATATGACGCTGTATACCGCTCTGGTGACTGTCAGCAAGCTAGCTGCGCCCATGATTCCGTTTATGACAGAGCAGATTTATCAGAATCTGGTATGCAGCATCGATGCTTCCGCACCGGAAAGTGTGCATCTGTGCAGCTATCCGGAAGCCAATGAAGCATGGATCGACAAGCAGTTAGAAGATGACATGGAAGACCTGTTAAAGATCGTGGTCATGGGACGTGCCTGCAGAAATTCTGCAAACCTGAAGAACAGACAGCCTTTGGCAAAGATGTTCATCAAGGCACCATTTACCCTGTCTTCTTTCTATACGGATATCATTGAGGATGAGCTGAATGTAAAGAGCGTGGAATTTACAGATGATGTCCGTGCCTTTACTACCTACAACTTCAAGCCGCAGTTAAAGACCGTAGGTCCAAAGTATGGCAAGTTGTTAGGACAGATCAGACAGATGTTGCCACAGTTAGACGGCAATGCAGCCATGGATGAATTAAATGAAAAGGGTGCCATCACCCTGCACATCGATGGCACAGAAGTGATCTTAGAGAAGGACGATCTGCTGATCGAGATGACCCAGATGCCTGGCTATGTGACAGAGAATTCCGGTGATGTGACTGTAGTCTTAGACAGCAACCTGACAGAGGAACTGATTGAGGAAGGCTATGTCCGTGAGCTGATCAGCAAGATCCAGACCATGCGGAAAGAGGCAGACTTTGAGGTAACCGACCATATCACAGTGGCGTATGCCGGCAGTGAGAAGATCGGCGCATTGATGGAGCGATATGCAGCGGAGATCCAGAGCAGTGTATTGGCTGACCGATTGACTTCTGAGACAATCGAAGGATATACCAAAGAGTGGGATATCAATGGAGAAGCTGTGACATTGACGGTACAGAAGTAATGATAGGCCCCCTTTCACCAACTATGAGATAGCTGGTGAAAGGGGGATCTTGTCAATGAAACAAAAATCGCTGAGAAAAAGTGCCATTTTGTTCAACGCAAACGATTGAAATATGTGAATTATGTAGAAAAACAAAAAGTTGTAAGAGTAGGCATTTACTTTCATGAAAATATTGTGATATAGTATAAAAGAGAGTTTTTCTTCATATACAAAGAAGGAATGATTTTCACATAGGACAGTTACAATCAGTTTGTAACGATTCGGAACTAAGATACATTGTGATTTTTGTCATGGATTGTTACATCAGCTTGATATCTGCGTGAAGCAGGGAGGTTTACCAGGTGAATAGAAGATTGGAAATTAACAAAGAGGTATTGAAAAACAGAGTAGTGGACAATGTGAAGCTTCTGTATCGAAAGACCATTGATGAAGTGACAGAAGCACAGGTATTTCAGGCAGTTTCCTATGCCTTGAAGGACATCATCATTGACCAGTGGATTGAGACACATAAGGCAATCGACAAGAACGACTGCAAAACCGTGTACTATCTGTCCATGGAGTTTTTGATGGGACGTGCAATGGGAAATGCAGTCATCAACTTGTGTGCCCAGCCAGAAGTGAAAGAAGTTTTAGAAGAACTGGGATATGATCTGAATGCCATCGAAGATCAAGAGCCGGATGCAGCACTTGGCAATGGTGGACTGGGTCGTTTGGCAGCATGTTTTTTAGATTCGCTTGCCACATTAGGGTATGCTGCTTACGGTTGTGGTATCCGTTACCGGTATGGTATGTTTGCACAGAAAATTGAAAACGGGTATCAGGTAGAGGTACCGGATAACTGGTTGAAGGATGGCAATCCATTTGAAGTACGCCGTGCGGAATATGCATGTGAAGTCAAGTTTGGTGGCTATGTGCATGTGGCAAGGGATGAAGAAACCGGACGGGAGCGTTTCATTCAGGAAGGATACCAGTCTGTTCGTGCGGTGCCATATGATTTGCCTATCGTAGGTTATAACAACGGCATCGTCAATACACTTCGCATCTGGGATGCAGAGGCAATTGATACCTTTAATCTGGATTCTTTCGATAAAGGTGATTATTATAAGGCAGTGGAGCAACAGAATCTGGCAAGAAACATTGTAGAGGTACTGTATCCCAATGACAATCATTATGCAGGAAAAGAGCTTCGTCTGAAGCAGCAATATTTCTTCATTTCTGCATCGGTACAGACTGCTATTAAAAAATATAAAGATAAGCATGACGATCTGCACAAGCTGTATGAGAAGGTAACATTCCAGTTGAATGATACCCATCCAACTGTAGCAGTAGCGGAATTGATGCGTATTTTGATGGATGAGGAAGGCTTGACATGGGATGAGGCATGGGCCATCACCACCAAGACCTGTGCATATACCAATCATACCATTATGGCAGAGGCGCTGGAAAAGTGGCCATGTGAACTGTTCTCCAGACTGTTGCCTCGTATTTATCAGATCGTGGAAGAGATCAACCGTCGTTTTGTGTTGGAGATCCAACAGAAATATCCGGGCAATCATGAAAAGGTTGCCAAGATGGCAATCATCTATGATGGGCAGGTGAAAATGGCACATCTTGCCATTGCAGGTTCTTTCTCTGTCAATGGTGTGGCACAGCTTCATACAGAAATCTTAAAGAAGCAGGAGTTAAAGGATTTCTACGAACTGTATCCGGAAAAGTTCAACAACAAGACCAACGGGATCACCCAGAGACGTTTCCTGCTGCATGGCAATCCCCTGCTGGCCAGCTGGGTGACAGATAAGATTGGGGATGATTGGATCACCAATCTGCCTCACTTAAAGAAGTTAGAAGTATATGCAGATGATCCGAGAAGCCAGCAGGAGTTTATGAACATCAAGTACCAGAACAAAGTGCGTCTGGCAAAGTATATCAAGGAACACAATGGCATTGATGTAGATCCCCGCTCTATTTTTGATGTGCAGGTAAAGCGTCTCCATGAGTACAAGAGACAGCTGTTGAATATCCTTCATGTCATGTATCTGTACAACATGTTAAAGGAAAATCCTTCTATGGACTTCTATCCACGTACCTTTATTTTTGGCGCAAAGGCAGCTGCCGGTTACAGACGTGCCAAGCTGACCATTAAGCTGATCAACAGCGTGGCAGATGTGATCAACAACGATAAGTCTATTGATGGCAAGATCAAGGTTGTGTTTATTGAGAACTATCGTGTATCCAATGCAGAGTGGATTTTTGCGGCAGCAGATGTATCTGAGCAGATTTCCACTGCTTCCAAAGAAGCTTCCGGTACCGGTAATATGAAGTTCATGTTGAACGGCGCTTTGACACTGGGAACCATGGATGGTGCCAATGTGGAGATCGTAGAAGAAGTAGGGGCAGAAAATGCATTTATCTTTGGTATGAGTTCTGATGAGGTCATCCAGTATGAGCAGGAGGGCGGCTATAACCCGATGGATATCTTCAATGAAAACCAGGGCATCCGTCAGGTGCTGATGCAGCTGATCAATGGCTACTATGCACCAAATGATCCGGAATTGTTCAGAGAGATCTATAACTCTCTGTTGAATACGTACCAGAGTGACAGAGCCGATACCTATTTCATTCTGAAAGACTTTATGGACTATCACAGAGCACAGATGGAAGTAGAGAAGGCATACCGAAATGAGACCGGCTGGGCACGTTCTGCCATCTTAAATGTGGCAAACTGTGGTAAGTTTACTTCTGACCGTACCATCCAGCAGTATGTAGATGAAATCTGGAAATTGGATCAGATTGTATTAGACTGATTGGAAAAGAGAAGATGATCTGATAAGAGAATCATTTGACCATTTTTTGATAAAAAAGAAACGTCCGAGGGGTGCATTGAGATATCCGCATTCCTTCGGACGTTTTTTCTTATGTTTGTGAAAATTGGAAAAAATCAAAAGAAAAATTGCAATGTAAGGGGAAATCTTCTATAATAAACAAAGAAAAACAACTGTATCCAATGAAATGGATAGACAGTGGATGGAGGATCAGATGCCGGAGATATTTAATTCAGAAAATAAAGTTTGGCGATTTTTGGGAAAACTGATTGATGTGTTTATAGTGAATGTGTTGTTTATTCTATGTTCCCTACCCGTTGTGACTATTGTGCCCAGCTGCTCTGCCATGTATTACGTAACATTAAAGCTGGTAAGGGATACAGAAAATTACCCTGCCAGAAGTTTCTTTTCCTTTTTTAAGAAAAACTGGAAACAGGGAATTGTGCTGAGCCTGATTATGATTGTGACAGGGGTCTTGTTTGTGGGAGATATTATTTTGTATCAGGAGTATGCAGATTTGATTCCAGGCAGTACGGTTTTGACCATTTTGATGAGTGCGTTGTTTGTAGTGTGGCTGTTTGTAGCTCTGTATCTGCCGGCAGTATTTGCCAGGTTTGACAACAGCATCAAGAATACATTGAAGAATTCACTTTTGATGGCAATTGCACATCTGCCTTTTACACTGTTGATTATGGCGATTACGGTGGTATTGGGCATTTTAGGTGTATTTGTTCCCATTCTGTGGTTTGGACTGATCGCATTTGGAAATTCCTATGTATTTGTCAGAATATTTGATCGTTATACTGCAAAGGAAGAGCATGTCACACCAGAGAAGCTGGCAGAAAACAATCGTCCTATTTTGTCAGATTCCCTGGAGGTACAGCAGGAAGAGTCGTGATTGAGAAAGAAATAGAGAAGTACAACCAAATGAGAGCCTTACAGGTCAGGGAAAACAGACCTGTAAGGCTCTTTGCGTCATATTCCGGATATTCAGATTGAATTAGACGGCAGATTCTCCACGTTCACCAGTACGGATGCGGATGACATCTGCTACATCATACATAAAAATCTTACCGTCACCGATGTTGCCGGTACGGATACGGTCGATGACTTTGTCAATAACACCGTCTACTACCTCGTCAGCAATGACGGTTTCTACCTTCATCTTTGGCAGTAGTGTTGCATTGTAGGTCACACCACGATATACTTTCTTTACACCCATCTGAGAACCATAACCCATAATGCTGGTAATCATCAGACCATTGGCATTGTTTTCATTTAAAATTTCCTTCAAATCATCCAGCTGCTCTGGTCTGATTACAATTTCAAGTTTTTTCATTTTATACACCTCTCTGTCATTTCCATGTTCTGTTTCCTGTAGTTGTCAATAAAAATCCCAAATGCTCCGGAACATTTCAGATGCCTCTATTATAGCTGTTTCTTTGTATAAAGTCAAATAAAATTAAGTTTAAAATAAAAATACTTAATAAAATTAAGTATAAATACATGAAAATTAATTTTATTAAGAACATATGAAATATCCCATGTTTTTTTGTGAAGAAAGACAGCTTTGGTTATGAAATCTTCCGGTTCTGCATACAGTATTTAATAAAAGCAAAATAAGAAAAATAGTAGAAGGAGCGAATCAGGATGCGTTTGCTGAAAAAAAATATACATATGAATCAAAGCAGAGGAGAGGTATCGGTACAGATTTCCTTTGATGAAGATTTCAATCTGCCAGAAATGAAACCGGATATGGAAAGTATAGCAGTGAATCAGGCAGATGCCATGATAGAGAGCGTGAAATTACAGGAAGAGAAGGCAATGGTAAAAGGAAAACTGCAATTAGAGGTATTGTATGTAGCAGAAAACACTATGGAACAATACTCCAGTCAGGTGCCTTTTGAAGAACTGGTTTCCTTTCCGGGACTTGAACCAGGAGACTACGTGCAAAGCCAACTGCTTTTGGAAGATATGAATGTGGCATTGGTCAATTCCAGAAAATTGCGGATGAATGCATTGCTGACGTTGACGGTAAAGGCAGAGCATTTGTATGATGAAGAAGCCGGTACCACATTGGAGGAAAGTGGCAATGCCCAGACCCTTACGGAAGATCTGGATGTGATGCAGATCGCAGTACAGAAAAAAGATACATTCCGCATTCGGGAAGAACTGGAATTGTCTGCAAATAAACCGAATATCGAACGGATCCTCTGGCAGAAAATCTGTCTGAGAGGACTGGAATTTCGTCCAATGGATGGGAAGATGAATCTTCGAGGAGAAGCCGCACTGTTTTTGATCTATGCCGGAGAAGAATCACATATTCCATTACAGTGGATGGAGCAGGTCATTCCCTTTGAGGGAGACATTGCACTGGCGGATTGTAACAGCAATATGGTGGTTTCTGCCACTGGCAGAATGATTCATAAAGAGTTGGAAGCAAAACCGGATGCAGACGGAGAAAATCGTCTTATAGGAGCGGATATTGTACTGGAAGTGGAGATGCGGCTATATGAGGAGGAACATGTACAGATTTTAAGCGATGTGTATTCCCCGGAAAAAGACATTCAGTTGCAACATGGAGAAGCACATTTTCGGGAATTGTTGGTGAAAAACAGTGCCAAATGCAGGGTGACAGATAAGATGGCTATTGAGAATGGAGAAAAGGTGTTGCAGATCTGCAGTTCAGATGGTGTGGTGCAGATTGACCGGATCACACCGGAAAAAGGCGGTTTGCTGGTAGAAGGTGCGGTGAACGTTCATCTGTTGTATATGTCATCCAATGACAGAAGTCCTTTGCAGTCAGCCAGGTGCCAGGTGCCTTTTAGCCAGCTGGTAGAAATTCCAAATATGGGAGAAGACTGTATCTGGCAGATGGTGCCACAGTTGGAACAGTTAAGTTGTATTATGCTGGGAGATGGAGAAGCAGAGGTGAGAGTTTCATTTCTGCTGGATACCATTGCATTTCGCAGTTTGACAGTCAGTACCATTACAGGGGTAACGGAGGAGGAACTGGATGAGGAGAAGTTAGAAGCCATTCCTGGTATTACAGGGTATATCGTAAAACCGGGAGAGCGGCTTTGGGACATTGCAAAGCGATACTATACCACAGAGGAAAAAATCAGAGAAGTGAATCATTTGAACAGTGGGGAATTAAAGGGAGGAGAGCGGCTGTTGCTGATCAAGGAAGGAGAAGTGTTGGAACCTTCTGTCAGCTGATGCATATGATAAAGCAGGAAGTAAAAAAGAAAAATCCGCAATCAGATCTGATACAGCAGATTGTCTGCTTGAAGGAGACCGATCTGGTGCTTCGCATAGAAGGCATATGGACGGCGCATCCAATATGCCGCAGTATGGCAGAAAAGGTGACACAGCTGCCATACTGTACATAAATGTCTGCAGTGCGTAGATGGTATGCACCTGAGCTGCCCATTCTGTGAAAAGCATCGGATGATAGGAGAGCGCATCAAAAAGAATAAAAGAAAAAGACTGCTGAAATGGAAAGCAGCCATTTCAGCAGTCCGGTATATCTTACAGATTCTACAAGCAGATTATTCTGCCTTGTTGGCAAGATATTCATTGATGGTTCCTACTACATCATCAACGTCCATACCATGAACCATACATGCTTCTTCCAGGGACTCACCAATAGAGGATGGACATCCTACACAATGCATGCCGCAGGACATTAAGATAGCAGCGATGCCGATATCAATCTGTAATAACTCACCAATAATCATTTCTTTGTTGACAGTCTGAGCCATGATCAAACCTCCTGAAAAATAAAAGTGACGGTTTCCCGTTCCTTGTACAGTATAATACGAATTCCATTGACTTGCAACCGGAAAAAGAAAATTCCTGTCAATCCGAAGCTGTTCCGTGAATGGAATGTATTTTTTTACGGACATATTGTATACTGTATTCAAAAAAAAACAAGAATCTTTCTTAAATTCACTTGACGCACTTTAGATATGATTTATAATGGAATTAAGCAGAGACATCTGTGGGTTGGTCATTATGACAGAAGGTGCCATGGGCATCAAAGATGGATTACAGGACCACATCAGTGGTTTCTGAATAATATAAGTTTTTACTTTAGGAGGTAGTAAGCAATGAAAGCTGAATGGACAGGCTTCACAGGCGGTAAGTGGGAGAAGGAGATCAACGTAAGAGATTTCATCCAGAAGAACTATACTCCATACGATGGAGATGCAAGCTTCCTGGCAGGTCCTACTGAAGCAACAAAGGCACTGTGGGAGCAGGTGATGGATTTATCTGCACAGGAGAGAGAACATGGCGGTGTTCTGGATATGGATACCAAGATTATCTCTACCATTACTTCTCATGGTCCTGGTTATCTGAATAAGGATCTGGAGACGATCGTAGGATTCCAGACAGATAAGCCTTTTAAGCGCGCACTGATGCCTTATGGTGGTATCCGTATGGCAACTCAGGCATGCTCTGACAATGGCTACACAGTAGATCCTGAGGTGGTTGAGATTTTCACAAAGCATAGAAAGACACACAATCAGGGTGTATTCGATGCTTACACACCAGAGATGAGAGCATGCAGATCTTCCCATGTCATCACAGGTCTTCCGGATGCTTATGGACGTGGACGTATCATCGGTGACTATCGTCGTGTGGCCCTGTACGGTGTAGACAGACTGATCGAGGATAAGCAGGCACAGAAGGATGCCACTCCGATCATTATGACCGAGGATGTGATCCGTGCAAGAGAAGAGTTCTCTGAGCAGATCAATGCATTAAAGGATCTGGCAAAGATGGCAGCTTCTTATGGATATGATATCTCCAAGCCTGCAAAGAACGTACAGGAAGCAATTCAGTTCACCTACTTTGGTTATCTGGCTGCTGTAAAGGAACAGAATGGTGCAGCAATGTCTCTGGGACGTACTTCTACTTTCATTGACATTTATGCAGAGCGTGACCTTGCAAATGGTACCTTTACAGAGGAACAGATTCAGGAGTTTATCGACCACTTTATTATGAAGCTGCGTCTGGTGAAGTTTGCACGTACTCCAGAGTACAATGCACTGTTCTCCGGTGACCCACAGTGGGTAACAGAGTCTATCGGTGGTGTAGGTGTGGATGGTCGTCATATGGTAACCAAGATGTCCTTCCGTTATCTGCATACCTTAGAGAATCTGGGTACTGCTCCGGAACCAAACCTGACCGTTCTGTGGTCTACCAGACTGCCAATCGGATTTAAGTCTTACTGTGCAAAGATCTCCATCAATACCTCTTCTGTTCAGTATGAGAACGATGACCTGATGAGAGTAACACATGGTGATGACTATGCCATTGCATGCTGTGTATCTTCCATGAGAGTTGGCAAGGAGATGCAGTTCTTCGGTGCACGTGCAAATCTGGCAAAGTGCTTACTGTATGCGATCAACGGTGGTGTGGATGAGAAGTCCGGCAAGCAGGTAGGTCCAAAGTACAGACCGGTAGAGGGCGACTATCTGGATTACGATGATGTATGGGCAAAGTACTGCGACATGATGCAGTGGTTAGCTGGTGTATATGTGAATGCACTGAACATCATTCACTATATGCATGACAAGTACTGCTATGAGAAGATCCAGATGGCATTGCATGATGCAAATGTAAAGAGATACTTCGCAACCGGTATTGCGGGTCTGTCTGTAGTAGCAGACTCTTTATCTGCCATCAAGTATGCAAAGGTAAAGGTCATCCGCAACGAAAATGGTCTGATCACTGACTATGAGGTAGAGGGCGACTTCCCGAAATATGGTAACAATGATGACCGTGTAGATGAGCTGGCAGTGAACCTGGTTCATACATTCATGAAGTATGTTCGTCAGAACCACTGCTACAGAAATGGTGTACCGACCACATCTATTCTGACCATTACTTCTAATGTGGTATATGGTACTGCAACTGGTAATACACCAGATGGAAGACGTGCAGGTAAGCCATTTGCACCAGGTGCAAACCCATTACACGGCCGTGATACCAGTGGTGCAGTTGCATCTCTGTCTTCCGTTGCAAAGCTGCCATTTGATGATGCACAGGATGGTATTTCCAATACCTTCTCTATCATTCCTGGCGCACTGGGCAAGGAGACAGAAGTATTTGCAGGCGATCTGGAAATCGATCTGGATGAGGTAAAATAATTTTTCGTAATTGTTTTGTATTTTCACAGTTACAATCGTTCTTCTGAACGGAAAGGGGTGATTCCCATGGACGAAAATCAGCAGAAGATTGATGAAATCGTAGCCATGCTGGATGGCTTTATGTCAGACGGCGGTGGTCATATGAACATCACAGAAGATACATTGTCAGATGCAGAAAAGCAGGTGACCACGTTGGGGTGCTTAGACTGTGCAGCAGGTGATCTGGCATGTGCAGTGCCGACTCTGCATCAGGGCATTGATGACGAAGAAGAATAAAAAGTTTTAAAGGAGGATATGAGAATGGCAAGCGAAGCTCAGGTTCAGAACCTTGTAAATATGTTAGATGGTTATGTGGAAAAAGGCGGACATCATCTGAATGTCAACGTATTCAACAGAGAGACTCTGTTAGATGCACAGGCGCATCCGGAGAAGTATCCACAGTTGACCATCCGTGTATCCGGTTATGCTGTAAACTTTATCAAGTTGACCAAGCAGCAGCAGGATGACGTGATCTCCAGAACATTCCATGAGAATATGTAATGAAGTGGGAACTGGTGTCACATTCCTGTGAGTCGGAACCGACAGGAGAGAATCCAGTAAACGTATAACAGAGCTGCTGCAGGGGTATTCTATTCTTGCAGCAGCTTTTTGTATAAGAGGAGAAACATATGATTGGAAAGATACATTCACTGGAAAGTTTCGGGACAGTAGACGGACCGGGGACCCGGTTTGTAGTCTTTGTCAAAGGATGTCCCATGCGCTGTCAGTATTGTCATAACCCGGATACCTGGGAGATGACAGGAGCGAAGGAGATGACCGTAGAGGAGATTCTTGCCAAGTACGAGTCTACAAAAGAGTTTTATCGCAACGGTGGTCTGACGGTAACCGGCGGAGAGCCGCTGGTACAGATTGATTTCGTGACAGAACTGTTTGAGCAGGCGGCAGGGAAGGGCATTCATACCTGTCTGGATACATCCGGCATTATGTTCCGCCCGGAGGATCCTGTTTTGATGGAGAAGTATGACAGGCTGATGCAGGTAACCAGTCTGGTCATGCTGGATATCAAGCACATTGATGACGCAGAGCATCGCAAGCTGACCGGACAGCCCAATGGCAACATTCTGGCATTTGCCCGGTATCTGAATGAGAAGCAGGTGCCTATGTGGATTCGCCATGTGGTGGTGCCGGGAATTACGGATAAAGAAGAATATCTGGTGCGTCTGGGTGAATTTATGGCAGAACTGGACAATGTGAAGGCACTGGATGTACTGCCTTATCATACGATGGGGATTGTGAAATACGAAAACCTGGGAATGGAGTATCCATTGAAGGGCGTACCGCCGTTAAGTAAGGAAGAGGCCATCAAGGCAAGGAATACTATCCTGCGGGCATACAAGGTACATCACGTGAAAAAGACATCCGAAAAGTAATGCGCCATATGGATTTTGGTATAACTGTAAAGATATCGAATAGTTATAGTTAGATAAAAATTACCATAGATAGAATTTTCTAACAAATTTGCGAAAAAAGGTGGAGTATTACAAAATTTTCTACTTGCAATACAGAGATGTATGTATTAAAATAAGACTGTGGAAACGTATTCCTGCTAAGAATTGAATAGATTTTTGGCGGGACATGTATTTTTTCTAATTTTATTTAATAGGAGGAAAAAACAATGGCATATAAGATTACAGATGCATGTCTTTCCTGCGGAAGCTGCGCAGATGCATGTCCAGTGGGAGCAATTGCTGAGGGAGATGGAAAGTATGAAATTGATGAGACCGCATGCTTAGAGTGTGGTGCTTGTGCTGCTACATGTCCAGTAGAGGCCATCGAAGAGTAATACATACGCAACAATGATTTTATTGTAGTAAACAGAAACAGGGTTTTCCGTTATGGAGAACCCTGTTTTTTAGAATGGTGTGCAGATCAAAGTTCGGTTTCGGTTTCCTGTTTTTTTCTCATCTTTCTGCCCAGCCGTCTTTTGGGCTCCACACGGGCAGCTGCAGCTTCTCGATGAGCAGACAGTGCTGCATCAATGCGACGAAAATGGTCTTCCTGCATTTCTTCTAATTGACGCATATTGTAATTGATTTCTTTTAGCATGCGATCAGAGATGCGATGCTCCAGTTCATCAAAAAACCAGTCGTGGTTTTTCTGTAGGGCATTTGACAGGATTTCTGTCATAATGGTCTGAAACTGTATGAGTTTTGGGTTTTCCACAGGAGCTGTGGGAGCAGAAGCAGTGGAAAGGGTTGGCATGGGGACGATATTGTCTGCAGGAACGGTGGGTTCAGCAGATTCGTTTTGTAATATGGGAGCATATGCGTCTTTTTTCTCTGTGTCCGTTTCGAGTGCTTGTCGGTTCATTTCTTCTGACAAAATAGAGAGCAGACGTAATTCATCGTCGTTCATATCTTTGATTCTGGGAAGCAGCATTTTTATGGCCTTTAACTGATAACCGCTTTCTTTCAACTGCCGCACCTGCCTGAAAATATGTATGTATTCGTCTGTGTAATAGCGATGTCCCATTTCATTGCGGGGAATGTCCAGTTCCAGTTCTTCTTCCCAGTAACGAAGTACATGCGCCTCCACATTTACCTTTCTGGCGGCATCTGATATCATATAGCGTGGTTCCTCCATTTCGTTCCTCCAATCTGAAGCGTTTGAACAGCAATTGTGACGCTTCTACACAAACAGTGATTTGCATATAGGACAATTATAAAAGGGAAAAGGAAAGAATGCACGAAAAAGGAATCGACGGATTCTTTTGGATTTGGATAGAATTAGACAAGGTTTCAGCCTTTCCGAAACAGGAGAACGAAAAGGTTTTTGAAAACTAATTGACGAAATGAAGCTGAACTGTTACAATAGATATTTAGTGTCCTTGTGAAAAAATAGACAAACAGAAGGGCAATAGGAAAAATGAATGGTATCAATATTTTAGAATCGAGGATGAGAATGGAAACGATGAGATTTGAAGATATGCAGCTGCGGGAAGAAATTCTGCGTGCGGTAAGTGACATGGGCTTTGAGGAGGCATCTCCCATACAAACCCAGGCAATTCCGTTACAAATGGAAGGCCGGGATATGATCGGGCAGGCACAAACCGGTACAGGAAAGACGGCAGCATTCGGTATCCCTTTGTTGCAAAAGATTGACCCTGACAACAAAAAGAGTCAGGCAGTGATTTTGTGTCCAACCAGAGAACTGGCCATTCAGGTGGCAGAGGAAATCCGGAAACTGGCAAAGTATCTGCATGGCATTAAGGTACTGCCTATTTATGGAGGACAGGATATTGGAACCCAGATTCGGTCCTTAAAGGGTGGTGTGCAGGTCATCGTAGGAACTCCGGGACGTGTAATGGATCATATGCGCCGCCATACTTTAAAACTGGAAACGGTGGAGACGGTGGTACTGGATGAAGCAGATGAAATGTTGGATATGGGTTTTCTGGAAGATATTGAGACTATTTTAGAGGCCGCACCGGAGGAACGGCAGACGGTAATGTTTTCTGCTACTATGCCGGAAGAAATCCGCCGGATTGCAGAGCAGTTTCAGAAAGAGCCAGAGTTGGTGCGCGTACTGAAAAAGGAATTGACGGTACCTGCCATCGAGCAGTATTATTACATGGTAAAGCCAAAGGATAAATTGGAGGTGTTGTGTCGTCTGTTAGACATGTACAGTCCAAAGTTGTCTCTTGTATTCTGCAATACCAAAAAACAGGTGGATGATCTGGTAGTAGGCTTACAGGGCAGAGGGTATTTTGCAGAGGGACTTCACGGAGATTTGAAACAGAATTTACGGGATCGTGTCATGCATGGATTCAGAAATGGAAATACGGACATTCTGGTGGCTACAGACGTGGCGGCCAGAGGTATTGATGTGGATGATGTGGAAGCCGTATTTAATTTTGACATTCCTCAGGATGAGGAGTACTATGTACATCGAATCGGACGTACCGGGCGTGCCGGCAGAGATGGTCTGGCATTTTCCTTCGTGGTAGGAAGAGAAATTTATAAATTGAAAGACATTCAACGGTATTGTAAGACAAAGATTCAGGAGCGGCCGATTCCATCTATGAAGGATGTGAGTAAGATTAAGGTAGAAGGATTGCTGAATCGAATGGACGAAGTGATTGCGCAGGAGGATTTGAGCCGTTTTGTGGATGCCATTGAGACCAAGATGGAGAGCACCGATTATTCTACCCTGGAACTGGCAGCTGCTTTGATGAAGATGTCTATTGGAGATGAAGGTGAGGAAATTGACGAGACACCGTATGCTTCCTTTGGCAGAGACAGAAGAGACAGTGGTCGTCGTAGAAAAGGGGATGAGGACTTCAGAGAGGGCAGAAGAAGACGAGACAGAGGAGAAAACAGTCACCAGCCGGAAGACGGTATGGTGCGTATGTTTCTGAACATTGGTCGAAATATGGGCATTCGACCAAGTGATGTGGTAGGGGCAGTGGCCGGAGAGTCCGGTATTACCGGCAAACATATCGGACATATTGATATTTATGACCGATATACTTTTTTTGAAATACCGGAAGGTACTGTCCGGAAGGTACTAAAGGGAATGAAGAACAGTAAAATCAAAGGTAAAACTGTAAATGTAGAAATTGCAAACTGAAAAAGAATTTTTGTGAAAAATTTCATCAAGAAAAATGCGAAATAAATCAAAATAAGGATTCTCTTTTCGAGAATTCTATGGTATGATGAAGAATGATGATTGTATGTGAATGCATATGCAGCAGATAAAGTGACAAGTTATCTTAGGAGGCATTTATGAAGAATCTAATATTAGTTACATCCCCACCAGCATGCGGAAAGACATTTATTAGCAAACAGCTGGCAAAACATATGAAGCACGTGGTATATCTGGATAAGGACACTCTGATCATATTAAGCAAGCAGATTTTTGCAGTGGCCAATCAGGAATACAACAGAAGCTCTGACTTCTTCGAAGAGAATATTCGTGATTATGAATATCGTTGTGTAGAGGAGATCGCATTGGAAGCATTGGAGTATGCCGATAATGTGTTGATCAATGCGCCTTTCACACAGGAGATTCGGGATCGTCAGTGGGTAGAGGCTATGGAAGCACGACTGAGCAAGTTGGGTGCCAAGCTGGTGATCATTTGGGTAGTAACCGATCCTGAGGTATGTCACCAGAGAATGATTGCCCGTAATTCCGACAGAGATACATGGAAGTTGGAGAACTGGGATGAGTACATCTCACGTATTAATTTCAATATTCCATATGACATTGTAGCACCGGGAGATGACCAGATGGAACTGAAACTGTTCTATAATTCATCCGATGCAGAATATGAAGAATCGTTGCAGCGTATTTGCGCAGAATTGGAACCTTGATTTGAGAACCCCTTCTGATATGAGAAGGGGTTTTTATGTATGATGAACAGTTTGTCACGATTCACTGGGCAATATTTTGCGAAGGGTTTACAAGGCAGAACCTAAGCTGCTCATATAAAAACACAAACGACGGAGTCGATTTGGAAAGAGAAGGAAGAATGTATCCCATGCTGGAATGATTGGAATACAAAACAGGTATGTAAGAATTTTGTAATGGTCAACAGGAAAGAAATATTGTACAATCAAATTACCGCAGATACAAAAGAATGTAGAGGATTGTGGAACATTCTGACGATCTGCCAAATGGAGGGACATCATATGGAGAAAGTATATTTTATCTGTATGCTGATTGGGTTTCTGGTGCCTCTGTTTTTACTGTTGTTTGGAAGTGTACTGCATGTGTTGAATGGCATTGAGAATGTATTCAGTGGACTGTTCGACGGCATTGACGGAGGACTGGATGTGGACATAGGAGACACTTGTGTGTCCCTGTTACCCTTTTCTGTGCACAGCATCAGCGGTGCACTGCTGACCTTTGGGGTGGTAGGTCAGTTGATTTACAACGGGTCCAACCTGCTGCTTGCCAATGTCATTGCAGCAGTCAGCGGTTATGTGATTGCAGTCATGATCCAGAGTCTGATTCGCAGACTGAAAAAGGAGGAGCACACCACATATGCAACAAAAGAACTCCTTTTATTTGAGGCGGAGGTGATCAATACCATTGTAGAAGGAGGGTATGGTTCTATTTGTATCCGGACACCGGATGGTGTCAGCCGCACCTATCCGGCCAAGGCGGCAGAGAAGACTCTCAGACTTGCTGCACGGACAGCGGTCAGGGTCGTGCGCTTTGAGGGAAATGTGGCAATCGTGGAGGAAGAAGTGCCTGTCAGCAAATACCAGGCGGCAGAATCAAACCTGGAAACGCAGGAGACAGAGCAGAAAGGAGTGTAACGGGGTATGAGACCGGAAATTTTAACAGCAATTTTGGTAGTGGGGATTATTTTAATTTTGGCACTGGTCTTTTCCATGTGGAAGAAGGTACCACAGGATAAAGCAGCAGTGGTCACTGGTATGAAGAAGCGAATCATCACCGGTGGCGGTGGTCTGGTGGTTCCGGTATTGGAACGGATTGACTATATTTCATTGGGAAACATTCAGTTGGATGTGGTGACAGAAGAGAGTATGTCCAGCCAGGGCGTGCCCATTGCAGTAGTCGGTACAGCGGTCATCAAGGTAAAGAATGAACAGCAGTCGATTTTCAATGCCATTGAGCAGTTTACGGGAAGAAATGAAAATGCCATTGAGCAGTCCATCCGGGAAACTGCCATGAATGTACTGGAAGGTAAACTTCGTGAGATCGTTTCTACCATGACAGTAGAGGAAATTTACCGTGATAGAGAGACTTTTTCTTCCAGAGTACAGGAAGTGGTTGGTACAGAGCTGGCAGAGATGGGTCTGGAGGTAAAGGTATTTACCATTAAAGACATCAGCGATTCCAATGGATACATTCAGGCACTTGGTGTGAAGCAGATCGTAGAAAAGAAGAAAGACGCAGAAATTGCCAAGGCGGAGGCAGCCAGAGAGACCCAGATTGAAACTTCTAAGGCGAAACGTTCCGGTGAGCAGGCAAGATTACAAGCAGAGACTGAGATCGCAGAGGCTGCCAAGAGTAAAGCAGTGCAGGAAGCGGCATATATGCAGGAACAGCAGACTGCCAAGGCAAAAGCCGATGCTGCTTATGAGATTCAGAAGAATATCACAGAAAAAGAAGTGGTCAGCGCCCAGATGGATGCGGAGCTGTTGCGTCAGGAGCGTCAGAAGGATATCGAGGCAGCTCAGGTGCAGATTCAGATTACCAAAGAGCAGAAGAATATCGAATTGGCACAGAAACAGGCAGAACGGCGGAAAGAAAGTCTTCGTGCAGAAGTAGTAGAACCGGCAGTGGCAGAAAAGGCAAAACAGCAGACGGTGGCAGATGCACAGAAGTATCGGAAGATTGCAGAGGCAGAAGCAGAAGCAGAAGCCCGCAAGAAGTTTGCGGAAGCGGAGGCGGAAGCAGCCAAGTTAAAGGCGGCAGCAGAAGCCCAGGCAAAGAAGATTCAGGCCGAGGCGGAAGCAGAGGCCATCAAAAATACCGGTCTGGCAGAAGCCAATGTCATTAGTCAACGAGGTTTGGCAGAGGCAGAAGCCATTCGTGCAAAGGGTATTGCAGAAGCAGAAGCCATGGAGAAGAAGGCAGAGGCTTATCAGAAATATACCGGCGCTGCTGTGGCGGAAATGCTCATTCAGGTATTGCCTCAGGTGGCAGGCAGCATTGCGCAGCCGTTGTCTCAGATTGATAAGATTGTCATCATGGATAACGGTGGAGACGGCAATGGAGTCAGCAATGTGGCAGGCAATGTGACGGGTGTCATGACACAGGTATTTGAATCGATGAAAGAAGTCACCGGCATTGATCTGCAGGATATTGTAAAAGCCCAGGGCTATGATGCAAAAGTCAACAAAAACATCACCTTAAATGCGGCTCCTGAAGTGATCGATGCAGTCACAAAAAATAAAGACAAATAAATCAGAGCAGGAAAATCCTGCTACATAAAAAGAACCCCTCTTTCCGCAGATGTAGATATATCATGGAAAGAGGGGTTTTGTACTGTAAGAGGGGACAACGATTAGTCCACCTGAGAAGTACAATGAGGACACTTGGTTGCATCCTTTGCGATCTCGCTCTTGCAGTAAGGACACATCTTTACTGCCGGAGCAGCAGGTGCTTCTTCTGGCTTGCGCAGCTTGGCAACCAGTTTCACAAGCAGGAAGATGACAAATGCCTGCAGAATGAAGTTGATGACCTGTGTAATGAAATCACCATATGCAAATACCGCTGCACCTGCTTCCTGTGCTTCTGCCAGTGTCTTGTAGGTACCGCCATCCAGAGGGATAAACAGATTCTGGAAATCACCTCTGACGATCAGGCTCAGAACAGGGTTGAACAGATCGGCTACCATTGCACCAACCAATGCGGAGAATGCGGCACCGATGATCATACCAACTGCCAGATCCAGCATGTTGCCCTTCACTGCGAAGTCTTTAAACTCCTGGAGAAACTTTTTCATGGAACACTCCCTTCCGTACATGCAGAAGGACAAAAGTCTCTTCCGGTGTACTGTTTCAGCATATATTTACAGCCATATACCGGCAGAACCACTGTCATACAGATGGGAACATACCGGTCAGGCTGTATGTCTGTAAGAAAAGTATAGTCAAATTTTCAGACAATGTAAAGCTTTTTTTCAAAAATTAGTATCATTTTTCAGGTGCGATCCAGTAGCCATAGCGTGCTTTAGCACCGGCATCCAGCGTACAGATCCCTTTCTTATGGGCGAACACATCGTCATCCGTATCCCAGATGGCGGTGCCGTTCCACGGTTCGATGCAGAGGAAAGGCGCATTTTTGCCGATGGGGGACCAGAAGGCAAGGGTTTCAAAGTTTTCCGGAGTGAAACGGATGCCTTTGCCAGTTTCTTTGTGTATCAGTGACACATAAGGAGACTTTAGACCGGTGAAGATCAATGCATCGCTGTCAAACAGGGAATGGTCCAGTGGCAGGCAGTCACTGTGATCCAGATACTGTGCAGGATGGTCATGTAAGATCATTTGTTGGGCAATATTGTAAACAGGGCTGACGATGGTTTCCTCACAAGGGAATTTCAATTCATAATCTGTAAACTGTTCTCCCTCATTCATAGGACAATAAAATGCCGGATGCCCACCGATATGATAATACATGGTGTTGTTGCCGGTGTTTTCTACCTTCATCTCTACATGTAGTGCTTCTTCCGCAATAGAGAAGGTTACATACAGTGCAAATGGATAAGGGTATACCTGTAATGTGTCCTCATTTGATGTGGTGCGGAATGTGACGCTGTCCTCTGTCTGGGTAGTCACTTCAAATGGCGCATATCGTACCACACCGTGTCTGGTAAGAGGATACATTTTTCCTTCCATCTCTGTGCCGCAGGGACGCAGATTGCTGATCATAGGAAATAGCACAGGGGAAGAACTGCTCCAGTAGGCCGGGTTCTGGTCCCAGATATACTCCTTGTGGTCTGCGTCCTGAAAAGAAATGAGCTGGGCACCCACAGAATCAATGGCGGCCACAGCTTTGCTGCCTCGAATACGAATGATCATAAAACTCCTTTCTGGGGGATATGCAGGCAATGGCGAAACTGATTTACACTTTGAAGGTGATGTCTGCGTACATAGCATATCTTTCAAAGGCACGCTCCCGCTTCGTGTAGAATGCAGCGGTACTAATGTTTTTATCGTAAATGCAAAGCATTCACTCAAAAACAAAGTACCGGCTTCTACAAGAGCCTTTTCAAGATATGTCTGCCTCCCTTGCCATCACATATACTGTTTGAAACAGTTTCGCCATTGTCATGGCTATATATATACGGTTATCCCCCTTTCGATGGGGGTGAAAAATATCCTCCACCGAATGATAGTATATCGAAATGATCTTCCTTTTTAGTATAGCAGAATGTACAGGAAAAGACCATAGGCTTCTGAGTGGATATTACTGCAAGTTTTTTCTTTTTCATTCTTTTTTTATGGTGTAGAATGTGCTACTATAAATTTGTATGGACTTTGAAAGGAGATTGACAGGAGGGACAAATGCGTAAGGAAGAAAAGCAAAAATTTTTTTTACAAGTGGGTGTGATCGTCACCGGAATTCTGGTGTTTCTCGTGATCTGGCGGTTTGACACAGTGATTGGACTGGTGAAAGCCGGACTGCACATTTTGCAGCCCATTTTGATTGGCGTGGTGCTGGCGTATTTATTGTATCCTATGGTGCGCTGGTTTCGAAGCGTATTTGAGAAATATCTGCCCCGGATCATACGGAAAGAAAACACTGTGGAATCGGTCAGTAATTTGCTGAGCATTGTCATTGTATTTTGTATGGTATCGGTTTGTGTCTATTGGCTGGGACGGATGGTGTTACCGGAACTGGTCAGTAATATCATTGTGGCAGTGAACCAGGTGCCCAGACAGCTGCGGACGTTAGTGGCATATGCCACAGAAAAATTACAGGCCAATCAGGCCAGTTATGAAAGACTTTATAAATATATTACACAGTTGCAGGACGTGCTGCAAAACTGGTTACAGAATAATTTCCTGCGTCAGGTCAACACATTGCTTACTTCGGTTTCTACCGGAATTTTTGGCGCCATTTCTCTGTTCAGTAATCTGATCATCGGCATCATTGTGGCATTGTATGCCCTGTCTAGTGCCAGAACCTTTAAACGGCAGTTAAAGAAGCTGATTTATGCGGTGCTCCCGGAACAGAAAGTACCCATGACCATTCAGGTGCTGCGCCAGAGCAATGCCATTTTCAGTGGATTTATTTCCGGAAAAGTCATTGACGGAATCATCATCGGAATTCTTTGCTTTGTGTTTATGCAGATCTTAGAAATGCCGTATACTGCTTTGATCAGTGTGATTGTAGGAGTTACCAATATCATTCCGTTTTTCGGCCCTTATATTGGCGGAGTCATCGGTACCATATTGTTGTTGCTTGTTTCTCCAAAAGATGGTCTGATTTTCATTCTGTTTATTCTGGTGCTGCAGCAGGTAGACGGCAATATCATTGGTCCGGCGATTTTAGGAGATTCTACCGGACTGACTCCGTTTTGGGTGATTTTTGCCATTTTGGTAGGCGGCGGTATTTTCGGTGTGGCAGGTATGATTTTGGGCGTACCGACACTGGGTGTGATTTATTATGTGGTCAGTCTGACGATCAATCGGAAGTTGGAAAAGAAGGGCATTCCCATGTATATTTTTGGGAAACCCAAAGAGGAGAAAGAACGGAGAACGGTCAGACTTAGATTATCTGCTTTGGGCAGGAAACTGACCACTCCGAAAAAGAAACAAGATCAGGATAAACAATAAAAAGAACAAAAGGTAAGGTCAGATAGGAAAGGATCAAACAGCAATGGAAATGAATCGCAAACCGGCAGAAACACTTTCTGCCCTCAGCAAAATCTGTGTGTCACCCTATCATATGGTGGCAGAGGCCAAAAGACAGCTGGCAGAGAAAGGGTATCAGGAACTGTCTCTCACAGAAGAATGGCACCTGGAACCAGGACAGTGTTATATGTTAGATGTGTATCAGACTACCTGCATTGCCTTTCGGGTGAATCCGGCATTTGCACCGGGACAGCAGTTTCGTCTGGCATCTGCCCACACGGACTGGCCCTGTCTGCGGATCAAACCCATGCCGGCACAGGAAGCAGCCGGATGCAGGCGGTTAAATGTAGAAGTGTATGGAGGCCCCATTTACAGCAGCTGGTTTGACAGGCCTCTGTCTATTGCGGGAAAAGTGACCTGTAAAGGGGAAACACCTTTCAAACCGGTATGGAAGCTGGTGGATTTTGGGTGGCCTGTGGTATATCTTCCCAATTTGGCCATTCACATGAACAGAGAGGCAAACAGCGGCTATGCCTACAATCCCCAGATTGACCTGCTGCCCATTGCAGGATTGGCAGATGATGCAGAGAAAGCAGAAGGGGACTGGTTCTTACAGATGCTTTCGGCAGAGGTGGGTGTGCCGGCAGAAGATATTTTGGGGTATGATTTGTACATATATGTACAGGAAGAAGGGGAATTTGTAGGAAACAGAGGAGAATTGCTTTCTGCGCCGCGAATTGACAACCTGACTTCCTGTGCATCCTGCCTGATCGGATTGTTGGACAGTTACAGACAGGATGGACTGGATATGATCGTATTGTTTGACAATGAGGAATGTGGTTCCAAAAGCAAGCAGGGTGCAGATTCGGCACTTCTGCCGATGGTACTGGAAAAGATCGGAGAAGGACTGTCTCTCACCAGACAGCAGCAGTTGAATTTGATCTTTGGTGGAATTGGATTGTCCGTAGATGTGGCCCATGCCAAGCATCCCAACCATTCGGAAAAAGCAGACCCTACCACAGATGTGACACTCTCTCCCTCTGTGGTAGTGAAGTTAGAGTCCAACCAGCGGTATGCCACGGACAGTATGGCTGCCGGGGTGGTAGACGGACTTTGCAGACAATACGGCATTCCCGTGACCCATTTCAGCAACCGCTCAGATGTGAGAGGGGGCAGCACATTGGGATCACTGGTCTCTTCCTGGCTGCCCATGGCCACAGTAGACATTGGGGTGCCCATTCTGGCCATGCATTCAGCCAGAGAACTGATGGCTGTAGAGAGTCAGCATTGTATGGATTGGCTACTTTCTATATTTTTTTCTTGCGTTATAGAAAAAGCACGTATATAATAGAACTGGATAACTGTCCCTTCTGCGAACAAAATCCCACTCGGATGTATATTCGGGAGTTAGTAGCAGGAGTTTTTGACTGTTATTAGATTTACATTGCAGGAGGAATACTTATGATTCAGTTATTTCAAAATGGTGCTTATCTGTTAAACGGAACAGAGCTGGTGGAAGATACTCCGGAAGCAGCTGCGATTCTGGCATCCAAGGTGGCAGAGGTTCCGTCTAAGGAAGAGGCATCCAAAAATACCATGGCATATGGCATTTTAGAAGCACACAATACATCCGGCAATATGGAGAGGCTGCAGATTAAATTTGACCGTTTGACTTCTCATGACATTACATTTGTTGGAATTATTCAGACAGCACGTGCCAGCGGCCTGGAAAAATTTCCGGTACCTTATGTACTGACCAACTGTCACAACAGCTTATGTGCAGTAGGCGGTACCATCAATGAGGATGACCATATGTTTGGTTTGTCCTGTGCAAAGAAATACGGCGGCATTTATGTACCACCGCATCAGGCAGTCATCCACCAGTTTGCAAGAGAAATGCTGGCAGGATGTGGCAAGATGATCTTAGGCTCTGACAGCCATACCCGTTATGGTGCCCTGGGTACTATGGCATGCGGTGAGGGCGGTCCGGAGATCGTAAAACAGCTTCTGTCTAAGACATATGACATCAACATGCCAGGCGTAGTGGCCATCTATCTGACCGGTAAGCCGGAAAAGGGTGTAGGTCCCCAGGATATTGCCCTGTCCATCATCGGTGCGGTATTTGCAAACGGTTATGTGAAGAATAAAGTCATGGAGTTCGTAGGACCAGGTGTGGCAAACTTAAGCGTGGATACCCGTATCGGCATCGATGTGATGACCACAGAGACCACCTGTCTGTCTTCTATCTGGGTGACAGATGATCAGGTGAAGGATTTCTATGACATGCACGGCAGACCGGAAGAGTACAAGGAACTGAATCCGGGTGCAGTGACCTACTATGACGGTGTGGTATATGTAGATTTGTCTCAGATCAAGCCAACCATCGCTATGCCATTCCATCCAAGCAATACTTATACCATCGAAGAGTTAAACGCAAATCTGGAAGACATTCTGGCAGATGTAGAGAAGAAGGCGCTGGTCAGCTTAGACGGCAAGATTCCGTTTACACTGCGGGATAAGATCCGCAACGGCAGACTGTATGTAGAACAGGGTGTCATTGCAGGCTGTGCAGGCGGTGGATTTGAGAACCTGTGTGACGCAGCGGATATTCTGGCAGGCCAGAACATCGGTGCAGATGCGTTCTCCTTAAGCGTATATCCGGCATCCCAGCCCATTTTCATGGAACTGGTGAAGAACGGCGCCATTACCAAGTTTATGGCAGCAGGTGCTACCGTGCGTACTGCATTCTGCGGTCCATGCTTTGGCGCAGGTGATGTACCGGCGAATAAGGGATTGAGTATCAGACACTCTACCCGTAACTTCCCGAACCGTGAAGGTTCCAAGATCACCAACGGACAGATCGCTTCCGTTGCATTGATGGATGCACGTTCCATTGCCGCAACTGCAGCCAATAAGGGATATCTGACTGCTGCAACCGACATCGATGTGAACTTCACAAAGCCGAAATATTTCTTTGACAGTTCCATCTATGCAAACCGTGTATACAATGGCGTAGGAAAGGCAGATCCTTCTGTAGACATCCAGTTTGGTCCAAACATTGTAGACTGGCCGGAGATGATCGCACTGACCGATGACATCATGCTGAAAGTGGTATCTGAGATCCACGATCCGGTGACCACTACAGATGAGTTGATTCCATCCGGTGAGACATCTTCCTATCGTTCCAATCCGCTGGGTCTGGCAGAGTTTACCCTGTCCAGAAAAGATCCGGCTTATGTGGGACGTGCCAAGGCAGTACAGGTACAGGAAAAGAAGCGTCAGAATGGAGAATGCCCATTAGAAGGTGACGAAGGCCTGAAGGCTGCATTTGATGCAGTGAAGGCACAGTTCCCGGATGTGAAGGCTTCCAATACCGGCATCGGTACCACCATTTACGCCACCAAGCCAGGTGACGGTTCTGCCAGAGAGCAGGCAGCTTCCTGTCAGAGAGTGCTGGGCGGTATGGCAAACATTGCCAGAGAATATGCCACCAAGCGGTATCGCTCCAACCTGATCAACTGGGGTATGCTTCCATTCCTGATCGAGGAAGAGGAACTGCCATTTGCAAATCTGGATTACATCTTCGTACCAGGTATCCGCAAGGCAGTGGCAGAGAAGGCACCGGTGATCAAGGCTTACGCCATCAAGGATGGTGCATTAAAGGCATTTGATCTGAAGATTGGCGAGTTGACCGATGATGAAAGACAGATCATCTTAGACGGATGTCTGATCAATTTCTATAGACACTAAGTATTAATATTTTGATTATAAAACGACAAAAAGCCTATCGTATGAGTTTGACTGATACGATAGGCTTTTTGTCATATTTTTCCTATTTCCATCATATATTGCATAGAGAACAAAGTGGACTTGCTGTCAGAACAAAGTGATTTGCCTGGCATCATCGGAATTGGGTAATAGAAAGAAGATGGAGGGAATGCATGAAGGGAAGCAGGAACATGACAGGAATGGGAGAACACCAGAGGTTGTTGTTAGAAGTGCGTCAAACAAGAGAGGAATTGCAGCGGGTTTATCAGCAATTGTCTTTTGTAACAGAGCCGGAAATGATTGATGCCACCATTTATGAGTTAAATGCGGTGCAGAAGCGGTACGAGTATTTGGTATGCATGATCAAACAAAAACAGATGGTTAAAAAATAAAGATAATAGCGAAAAAATGCTTGACATTTACATAAAACAGAGTAAAATAGTTCACATAACAGATTGACATAAATGTATGAAAATCTGTTGAAATTACAGATCTGTCAGGAGATGGGATCCATGTGGTCAGCAGCTGCGGTCTTGCCAGAAAGAAATCGTGCTTGAGAAAACAGGGAGTGAGTGGGAAGATGCAGGCATTTTGTAATGGAGCATTGTTGTATGGATTTTTGGCTATGGCTGCCTATACAGATGGAAAGAAGGGGGTGATTCCTGTCTGGTTGACAGGAGGCGCGTTTGGATTGGGGTTGTGTCTGTCATGGTGGGACGGATGGTCAGGCACTGTCGGGTATCTGGTGCGCTTCCTTTTATTTGCAGCACCATTTTTTCTGCTTTGGCTTTGCAGGATGATGGGGAGTGCAGATTGGAAACTGTTTGGCATCATTGGTGCGGTTCGTGGTGGGATGCCGGCAGTTTCTATCATATTCTGTACCCTGTTATTTGCCGGTGTATTTGCACTGGTGAAGATGCTGATAACCGGCAGACTGCAAAAGCGGATGCAGCTGTTTGTCTGGTATTGTAAGCGGTGTATGGCAGGACGTGTGTGGTACCAGTATCCGGCAGTTTTAAGACAGGAGGATACCATTCATCTGGGGATATTTGCGCTGATTGGAGCAGTGGCAGCAGGTATTGCGGCATGGTGGATGGGGTAAAGAGGAGAAGGATGAAGCAGGTATTAGCAGTATACGAAGGGGATCAGGGGTATGTCAGAGGACTGACAGGTTATCTGACTGTTCGGCATCGTGTGCCGTTTCAGGTGGTGACTCTGACGAAAGAGGAGATGGTGGTTCATATGGCAGCATCAGGTAAGATAGATGTGTTGCTCATCGGGGCAGATGTGTACAATGAACAGATTGGAGCATTACCCATCAGGAAGGTTTTATTGCTGACAGAGGAGCTCTGTGCATCGGAAATGGTGTATTTGGGCAGGGAAGTACGGACGGTATATAAGTATCAGTCTATGGAGAAGATCGTTGACGTGCTTCGAGCGTGCTATGAAGCATTGAGACCACCATTGATTCAGCCAGAGGATGTTGCTCAGGCAGATTGTATTGCTGTGTACTCACCAGTGAAGAGGTGTGGGAAGACCATGTTTGCATTGCTGTATGGGCAGCAGTCTGCCCAGGAAGTCAGGACACTGTATCTGAGTCTGGAATATGGTAAAGGAGTGGAACAACTTTGCGGTTTGGAAGGCGGTGCAGATTTGGCAGATGTGCTGGACCAGTTTGAACAGGGAACTCTGTCAGATCACTTGCCAGAACTGGTGCGCAGATGGGAAGGACTGGATGTGATTCTTCCAGTACGGGATCCGGAAGATGTGCGGGAGATTTCATGGGAAAGTTTACAGGGACTGCTTGGATGGCTGCGCACTTGCGGTGTATATGACAGGATTCTACTGGATGCAGCAGAGGCTCTGTATCAACCGGTGAAGCTTCTTGAGACATGTAGCAGAGTGTTTTTACCGGTACGGGAAGAGTGGGTTGCCAAAGAGAAGACAGAATTCTTTTTAGAAGGTCTCAGGCAGAGCGGAAAGACTGAACTTTTAGGGCGGATACAGGAGATATCTTTGCCGGAGTTCACATGGAATGGAACCATGCCTGGATTGATACAGCTGCAGTGTACCCCATTTGGTGATTATGTACGTCATGTCCTGTCAGGAGAGCCAGCATGAGCGAGAGGAGAGAAGAACTGGTCAGACAGGTTTGGCGGCAGTTAGAAAAACAAGGGGATATGAGCGAAACAGAACTGAAAGAGGTGATCGACAGAGTCATACGGGAAACATCTGCCACATCATATTTATCTGTTGTGCAGCGCAGACAGTATCGAAAGGAACTGTTTGACACATTTTGTAGATATGATGTGCTCAGTGATGTGATAGAAGATCCAGAGGTGACAGAAGTGATGGTCAATGGACCAGATCGGATCTTTGTGGAGAAGAATGGGATTCTGAAACGATATGAGAAGCAGTTTTCTTCTGCGGAGCGGCTAGAGGATCTGATCCAGACCATTGTTGCCAAAGTGAACCGGCAGGTGAATGAAGCCAATCCCATTGCAGATGCCAGACTGGAGAATGGAGACAGGGTGAATGTGGTGCTGCCGCCAGTGGCACTGAATGGACCGGTATTGACCATCAGGCGGTTTTCGGGAGAGCCGGTGACCATGGAACAGCTGATCGGATGGGGCAGTCTGGATCCAGAGACGGCCGCTTATCTGAAGGTGCTGGTGGTCAGTGGATACAATATTTTTATTTCCGGTGGAACGGGAAGCGGGAAGACCACCTTTCTTGGGGCGTTGGCAGCATGGATTCCCAAGGAGCAGAGGGTGATCACCATTGAGGACTCCGCGGAGTTGCAGCTGCCGTTAGACAATCTGGTGCGTTTAGAAGCAAGACCGGCCAATACGGAACAGACAGGTGTGGTGACCATTCGGGATCTGCTGCGCACCAGTTTGCGGATGCGGCCGGATCGGATCATTGTAGGAGAGATCCGTTCGGAAGAGGCGCTGGATATGTTACAGGCCATGAACACCGGTCATGACGGTTCTATGTCTACCGGCCATGGAAACAGTCCAAAGGACATGTTGTTTCGGATGGAGACCATGGTCTTGATGGGAATGCAACTGCCGTTGTCTGCTGTGCGCAGACAGATCAGTTCAGCCATTGAGATTTTGGTTCAATTGGGACGATTGCGGGATGGAAGTCGGAAGGTACTTTCCATTCAGGAGATTACAGGAATGGATGGAGAGGAGATTAATCTGCATTCTCTCTTCACATTTACAGAGACAGGAGAAAAAGATGGAAAAGTACAGGGAAAGCTGGTTTGGTCAGGGGAACCTCTTAGCAGAGACGGAAAACTTCTTCGGGCAGGATACAGACTCCCGGAACAGTTTCGGCAGTGAAGTGATGTGGTATGTATATGTGGGATTTGATCTGGCAGGACTGCTGTTTGCCATGATATTTGCCTGGGTGTTTTATCACAGGTTCTGGCTGGGATTTGTAGCCATTCTTGCCATTCTACCTTATCATCGATTTGTCCGGCAGATTTGCAGAAAACGCAGAGAACGGCAGTTCAGACAGGAGTTTCGTGATGCATTGCAGCAGCTGCAGAGTTATATGCAGGCAGGTCGTTCCATTGAGAATGCCATGGAGCAGACGGATGTCCGTCTGCAGGCAGAGAAGGGGCACGGTGTATTGGCAGCAGAATGGCATGGGATGTTGATGCAGATTCGGCACAATCGATCGGTAGAGCGTGCGTGGGAAGATTTTGCAGGACGGTGCCCTATACAGGAAGTCAGACAGTTTGCAGAAGTATTGTCGGTGGCAAAGCGCAGTGGTGGTTCTATGGTGCAGATTATCCAGACGGCGGTGTATGAAATCACCCTTTTGATGCAGACAGAAGAGGAAATCAAAACCGTTATTGCATCTAAGAAACTTCAGATGTATGTGCTGGAAACCATTCCTATTCTGCTCATGGTATACCTGAATGTGGCATCACCGGATATGTTAGCGGAAATGTATGAGACTTTCTTTGGGAATGTGATCATGACAGGATGTCTGGTGGTATATCTGACAGCAGTCTGGTTGGGGCGAAGGATTTCTGATATTCAGGTGTAGCAGAATGGATATGGTGGACAACAGGAGGAAACAGGGTGAGATACTTTTTTGCAAGTATACTGGCAGTCTTATTGGCAGGATGGATGTGGAACTGTCGGTATAAGAAAGAAGAACTGGCACAACTTTGTCGATTTCAGGAGAATCAGACTGGAAAGAAGGTTTCCTTGCCATTGTGTCTGTTGTCTATGGGAGCCTGGTTGTATGACAGGTATATGACGGGGATGTTACTTTTATGGGACAGTCTGGGAAAGAACAAAGAACTGGAAAGAGATAAGAACTTTTGCAGATATCAGGCAGTCAGAATTGGAAAAAACAGCAAGGAAGACTATTTCTTCCGGCAACTCCAGTATGTTACTTATGGATGGCTGACAGGTTTGGTCATTTGTATGTTGTGCCTGTTCTTGTCTATGAAAAATGATATACCTTTAAGGGAAGATGGCACTTTGTTACAAAGACCGGAGCAATGGGAAGAAAGTGCAGCATATGAACTCCAGCTAGATGGACTGGATGAAAGAACCAGAATTTCAGTCACCATCAATGGCTGGCAGCAGACAGATAGTGCGACACTGCTGGCAGAAGCTGCGGAGACACTGGCAGATCGGATTGGGGGGCGCAATACTTCCTTGGAAGAGGTATATTTTGATTTGGAACTACCAGAAACATTGGATGGAGGCATAGCCATTTCCTGGGACAGCAGCAATATCGATGTGTTGGGAAGCAACGGCACTGTCAGAAACCAGGAGTTAGAGGAAGCGGAATTGGCAGAATTGACGGCAGTGCTTACTTATCAGGGAGAGACGGTAGTCCAGAGGATTCCGGTAAAAATTTTGCCGCCTGTAAGGAATAGTGTCTACTACAGCAGAAAGTTGACGGAACAGATCATAGAGCAGGAGGAGCGAACTCGTACAGATCAATATGTGTCACTCCCAACGGAGATAGATGGGCATCTGTTGGGATATGAGAGTCCTCCGGATATGACGGTCCTATATTTGTTTGCAGTGGGATGGGTGGCTGCTTTTGGAATGGTGTTTGGATACCGACAACAGATTAAGGAGGGGTATCGGAGGCGCAGTTGTCTGTTACAACAGGAATATGGATGCATTGCTTCTCGGTTTGCCATCTTACTGCGCTGTGGATTGCCGGTGCGCAGCTGCTGGCAAAAGATGGTACAAACTTATGAACAAGAAAAAGAAACAGAGGAACAACAGTTTTCCTACGCACTGGAAGAAATGGCACTGACCAGTCGCCAGATGGCGGGCGGGATGCAGGAAACAAAGGCATATCTGGAATTTGGCAATCGATGTGAACTGTATGCCTATCGCCGATTTGGGATGCTTTTGGAGCAGACCGTTCGACAGGGAAATCCCGGATTGGCGCAATTGCTGGAAGGAGAGGCTGTTCAGGCAATGGAAGAGCGAAAAAACCTGGCGAGAAAACGGGCAGAAGAAGCAGAGACCAAGATGATGCTGCCCATGTTTCTCATGCTGGGGGTTGTGATCGTGGTGGTGATGGTACCGGCATTTATGCGAATGTAAGTCCGCATATGCCGGAAGCACAAAGGAATGGAGGATATACAAATGGGACAGGAAATAAAGTGGAGTTTGGAGCAGATGGAGTTACAGCCGGTAGATTGGAAGTCCGGTTGGAGAGAACTGGTTTTTTGGCACCGGTCAGATAACAAAGGGGTTGGTGTGGTGGAAGTCATACTGATTCTGGTGGTGCTCATTGCCCTTGTGGTGATCTTTAAGGATCAGTTGACTGCATTGGTACAGAAGTTGCTGAAAAATGTTTCCAAAGATGCATTGAAAATCTGATATGGCACGTCAGGAGAGAGGGAAACCGGGGACTGAAAGATGAAAAACAAAGGAAGCATTACCGTTTTTCTCTGTCTGTGTATGATAGTCTGTATAGGTGTGACAGGTGTCATGTTGGAAACGGCCAGGATGTATGGCTGTCAGTCTGTTTTGTCTATGGCAAAGCAGACTGCGGCACAGTCTATAGAAGCAGCTTACAACAGGGCATTGTGGCAGAAATACGAACTGCTTGCATGGGATGGACAGTTGGAAAGTGACAGACAGCAGACATTAAAAGAAGCGTACCAGCAATGGCTGGCAGGAGAACTTCACCCTTCTACCTACGGACTTTATTTGTATGGTATGTCTGTAGAGGATGTGTGGCTACAGCAATATGATACATTGTTGGATGAAAATGGGAGATATCTGTTGGAACAGATGTTGGATGCAGAGGAAAGTCGGTACAGCGTGGTTTTATTAAGGCTGCTAGAGGATACCCTTTCTTTTCTACCCTCTATGTCGTTGCCAGAACTAGGTATCTCATTGGATAAATGGTTGGAAAGACTGACCATACACAAGCTGTTTGCCGACGAGGAACAGGAACCTGTATCGGATTACCGGTTGCATGCAGACTGTCTTCCTTCCCAAATGCTGTCTGGTGTCTTACAGGAGACGGCAGTGGAGAAAGCACTGGTCTGTGATTATATTTTGCGTCATTGTGCCAGTTATACAGATCACAAGACAGAACAGTTGTGTTATGAGGTGGAGTATATTCTGGGGGGAAAGGAAACCGATTCTTTGAATCTGGTATCAGCTGCCAGAAAGCTGATCAAACTACGGACAGGCATCAATTTTATACAGATTCTGTCAGAAGAGGAAATGCATACAGCGGCAGAATTATTAGGAACCATGATTGCCACCTGTCTGACCATTCCGGAAGCAGAAGAACTGGTCACATTCCTTGTAGAAGTGGGGTGGGCATATAAAGAGGCAGTGCGGGATGCGCAGGATTTGTATCAGGGCAGATACGTGGCGTTACAAAAAGAACCCGGAGAATGGCATATCTGGATTCATCTGCCTAAGGGAGAGCTGTCAAAAAAGAAGGTTACGCTGGCAGATCTGAATGACATGTTAGGAGAGTATTTCAAAGAAAGCACCACAGATGTAGATATGGGACACAATATGCAGGAAGTAGAATACTCGTCCAATCGGACGATATTGAACTGTCTGCAGGATGGAAATTGGAACTATGAATGTTATTTGTTTTTGCTGTTGTATTTGCAGGATAACAGTATCCAGATGGGGCGCATGATGGATGTGATCCAGCTGGAACTGTCAGCAGAATATCCTGCATTCTGGTTGCCGGATTGCTGCGTGGGATTTTCTATGGGAATGCGAACTTCTTTTCGGCCGGTCTTTTCGGCATTCAGTGGTCAGATTGGTATATGGGCAGGCAGGAGACAACTGACAGATGTGGTTACGATTCGTTTTTCAGACAGATATGTGTATTTTTGAGAATAGCAGCGGTGGAAAAGAACAAGTTGATAGCCTGTATTGCCCGGTTATAAACTTATGATACAAGGAGTGTGAAAACATATGTGCCTGTCATACACAGACATACTCTCCAGGTACAAGTGCGAAGCAGCCGATGACGAAAACAGATGTAAGAAAAGGTCATCCTGACAGGCACATATTTTTTCTCATGAACGGAGACAGAGGATGAGACAGAATGCAAAGGAAAAAGGAAGTCTGACAGTAGAGGCCATTTTGGTATTGCCATTGTGTATGATGGTGATTGTGGGGTTGATGACATGTTTCCCTCTGTTGCGGTTGCAGTTACAATTACAAAGTGTGCTGGTGCAGACAGTACAGATGCAGGCAGTTTATGCAGGCACACAAGAAGAGGGAGATGCATCCTGGCTGGGGGCAGAAGGGGAATTGCTTGCACTGTGTCAAAAGGAGCAGGTGGATCTGGATCAGGTCACGGCAGGGATGCTGGGTCTCCATCTGTTTCTGGATACAGAAGGGAATGAAGTGTTACATGCTATTTTGACCTATCAGTTTCAACTACCTTTTTTATCCGGAAGGCTGGGCAGGGTCACTTGTGTACAGCAATGCCGATGTCGTATCTGGAATGGAACGGTTTATGTGGAGAATCCTGACACAGAACATCTGGTGTATTACACAGAATATGGTACGGTCTATCATACGTATCTGGATTGCACTTATTTGAAATTGTCCATTCATCAAATTCCTGTCAATCAGCTGCCAAATGCCCGAAATGAAGCAGGTGCCAGATATAGAGCATGTGAACTTTGTGGAGAAGATGCAGTGAAAGACGGATATTACATCACCACCCAGGGGGATTGTTATCATACACGTCTAACCTGCCCGGGTTTGAGTCGTTATATCAAGACGGTAGAGTTAGAAACCGTGTTGGAACAGGGAATGAGGGAGTGCAGCCGTTGTGCAAGGCGCAGGGAATGAGAAACCATAAAAACAAAACGTTGCAAATTTCACAGGAGAGGGAAAATACAAAATGCCAAAGCAGGAAATGGGGAAGAAGAAATGGGAGGTGTTCAAAAAAGGGATACAATCCTGTCAGGGAAGCATGACGGTAGAGGCGGCTCTGCTGATTCCATTGTTAGTGTATCTGTTACTGGCAGTGATTTATTTGGACTTCTGGCAGTACGACTGTACCGTGGCACAGGCATTGTGCAGCCAGGCAGTGTGGCAGCTACAGTACGAAGAGAAAGAAGCAGAGCTGTTGTCAGATCAATTGACAGAAAAATTAAGCCAAGTTTTGCTGACAGATGCATTAGAAGATGGGATGTGTAAGCACACTTTATTGTATAGTCAGGCAGAGTGTGGGCTGCGGATGAAGATTCCCCTGTCTGGCGTGAAAGAATTGCTTGGGAATACGGCAGGGTATGAAACTACATGCAGAGGCGTGGTGTCCAGTGTGGTTACGTCGACTGTTTTTCGGAAAATGTCCGGCTTCAGCAAAGGAGAAGAGGAAACATGACAGAAACATATGTGAGAGAAATGAATCGGAATTACCTGATTTTATCAGGAAAAGAAGATGAGATGGAATTGGATTATCAAATGCGGATGTTGACGGAAAATGAGATTCCGGGATTGATTTCAGCACAGATTCGACAGGTAGATTGTCACATAGAGTATTACTATGAGATTTCTGGCAGGGTATCTCTCGCACAGTATTTGGCACGCCATCAGATGCAGTATAAAGAACTGGAAGCACTGATTACAGGATTACATCAGGTATCTGGTGCAGCAGAAGAATATCTGTTGGATATAGATCAGGTGCTGTTGGAACCGGAGTTGATTTTTTTGAACCAAGAAGGGAATACCGTTTCTTTTTGTTATGGAAAAGATAGAAATAGTTCTTTTTTGGATCATTTGCGGGAATTGATGCAATATTTGCTTGTGAGATTGGATCATTCGGATGAAAAAACAGTGCGTGTCGGCTACGCATTGTATCAGGAGTGTCAGTCTGATCAGTGCACCATAGAAAGATGCATCTGGATTTTTCGGAATCAGGAAAGAATTTGGAAGAAGGAAGAAAACGAACAGTGGTATCCAATACAGAATGAGAAATCAGGGTATGATGACCGGGAATCGTGGCAGCAGGAGACTATGTTGTTGACAGAATTGCCGGTATATGAAGCGGCTCAGTCGCACTTACAAGAGGAATCAATTTTGCAAAAGAGCGGTCGAAAGATGGAAAAGACTGAAAAAAAGGAGTGGTTGTTGTTTGGAGCCATCAGTGGGATATTGGAAATGATCGTTCTGATCGGAATTCTACATCCTTATGTACAGGAACGGATTGACCAAAAGCTACTCATAGCGGCAGCATTGTTGCTGTTGCTATTTGTGGGATTTGCTGTGATGCAGTACAGAAAAGAGAGTGGTGCACAAAATTCTTCTCAAAAAAGGATTTCTTAGAAATTCTTTACATTTTGCAATCTTTTGAGTATAGTAGGAGGATGGGGAAAGTTGGGAATCAAAATATGTCGGAAGCGAATATCGGATCATATCCCCTTATACGTGTTTGAGAAGGACGGAAATCAAAATGAATTACAAAATGATAGTACTAGATTTAGACGATACACTTTTGAAAAAAGATGGGACGATTTCAAAGTCTACAAAAGAGATGCTGCAAAAATCCCAGAAGAATGGAGTAAAAGTAGTACTGGCATCAGGGAGACCCACATTTGGAATGGAACGCATTGCCAAAGAATTAAAATTGTATTTGAATGGTGGATATATCGTTTCTTATAATGGGGCTAAAATCATAGACTGTGTCACCGGTCAGGAGTTATATTCTGCCAATCTGACAAATGAGCAGATACATCGGTTATTTGATATGAGCAGACAGGCGGGGGCGGAGATACAAACTTATATGGGGGATTTTATCATTGCATCTGCTCCGAATCCATATACGGACATCGAAAAAGAGATCACCGGAATGGATATTGTGGTGCCGGATGACTTTAAAAAATATGTTTCAGGAGATGTGGTAAAAGCAATTGTGTTACAGTCTCCTGAGAAGTTGAAAGAGATAGAGGAAGAATGGAAACCACTTGTGAAAGATCAGATGTACATGACGATTTCCAAACCGTTTTTTCTTGAATTTATGAACAAAGAAGTCGATAAGAGCAAAAGCATAGAGAGATTGGCAGTCCAGCTGGGGATTTCTATGGGGCAGGTTATTGCCATTGGAGACAGTTATAACGATCTGTCCATGATCAAAGCAGCAGGACTGGGAGTTGCCATGGAGAATGCAGTGGATTGTGTGAAAAAGGCTGCTGATTACATTACAGTGGATAATGAGCATGATGGTGTGGCGAGAGTGATTGAAAAATTTGTGTTTAATGGTGAACATAGCCCCACGATGGCGTAGGAATCATTTCCAAAGTCTTTACATTCTGGGCGCTTTTGGTTATAGTAATGGATAAGGTTACGAATCCATAACTGTCAAGAGACTGGACAGTTACACGAATCAAAAGAATTGGAAATGGAGGGGCAGAATGATAGAGCAATTACAGCAGATGTTTTCACAACAGGGTTATAGACGGTTGCAGACCAATGTGCCGGAAGTGACTGGTTTTTGTAAAGCAGTGGGCCAGCAGTGGCACTGTATTTGCCTGATTGATGCTCGGGGAGGATTTCTGAATGGATATGGAAAGCAGGATCATCTCATACAGCAGATGGGCAGATTTGTACAGGAACAGACCGGTGGAACAGCGGACTGTCTGGGGATTATTTTTACTGAAAATGTGAGTGCTGTTCGGCAAAATGTATCTGGTCAGGCAGATTTCTGGATTGTGGATACGGTCCAAAGGCGGCTCATTCGGTATGAGAACCAGCCACAAACCTTCTATGGCGTGGAACAGTGGATCGAAAGTTTGTTGTATGAATCAGAATCCAGTCAGCCATCCCAATCGGCTTCCTATGGGACGGATGATCGCATCAAAGCTTTTCACCTCACTCCGGTGAATACGGCACTGGTGGTGATCAATGTATTGATTTTTCTTGTGTTGGAAGTGTTAGGCGATACGGAAAATGCAGCATATATCTATCAATTTGGTGGAATGACTGTAGAATCAGTCTTATTTGGTGGAGAGTTTTGGAGACTACTCAGCTGTGCATTTCTGCATTTTGGATTTTCCCACTTGTTTAACAACATGCTGGTACTGGCATTTGCAGGGGATAATCTGGAGCGGGCGCTTGGTTCCGTAAAATATCTGTTGTTTTATTTGTGTGGTGCAGTAGGATCTAGTTTGATCTCCTGTATCTGTATGTTTTTGGGGAGAGAACAGTATGTGGTTTCTGCTGGTGCCAGTGGAGCAATTTTTGCGGTATTAGGCGGAATCTTCTATGTGCTGGTCAGGAATCATGGCAGAAAAGATGATTTGAATATTTGGAAAGTGGGTTTGTTTTTGTTTTTTAGCATCTTTCAGGGATTTACCTCTGTCACCACCAATAACAGTGCCCACATCAGCGGATTGCTTTTAGGGGTGGTGTTGGCATTTCTGTTTTACAGGAAAAAAGCTGCTTAATGTAGAAAGTTTGTAATGCGGAATGAAGTGTAAGTTTTATAGTGGAGACTTGCGGCAGGAAAGAGAGTGTGTTAAGATAAAGACGATGCATTTTGTGGGAAGCGTCACAGGAATGCAGTCTGCCAGACCGTTTCAGAAGAGTAAATAAAAGGAGGCCTGGCATTTTGTGGAAACGCTTCAGATTGGAGATTGAGATGAGTTGTATTTTCTGTAAGATTGCAGCAGGTGAGATTCCATCTGCCACTGTTTATGAAGATGAGACATTTAGAGTCATTTTAGATTTAAACCCTGCATCTGAGGGGCATGCATTGATTTTACCCAAAAGTCATGCAGCAGATGTGACAGAACTGAATGAGGAGATTGCAGCGAAGGTATTGCCATTGGCTACAAGGGTTGGGCAGTCCATGAAAGCCAACTTAGGTTGTGCAGGGTTCAATCTGGTGCAGAACAACGGAGAAGCGGCCGGACAGACCGTACGTCACTTCCATATGCATGTGATTCCAAGATATGAAGGCGGTCCGGTGATTGCGGCATGGGAACCGGGAACATCTACACCAGAGGGGCTGGCAGAAACAGCAGCAAAGATTCAGGCCGGTTTATAAACCACTGGTGAGGATTCCATAAGTGAGATTTCGTCAGGATTTTTGTTTGTGCTGGAACAGTGATGGAATCGTGACAGACTATGAAATGCGGGAGTAAGAACATGAAAAAGATCGTATTGACCGGAGGAGGAACTGCCGGTCATGTCACACCCAATATCGCACTGTTGCCGGGATTGAAGGCAGCAGGATTTGAGGTACAGTATATTGGCTCTTATGAGGGAATGGAAAAGGCATTGATTGAAAAGGAAGGCATCCCTTATAGTGGGATTGCCACCGGTAAGTTTCGCAGATACTTTGATCTGAAAAACTTTACCGATCCATTCAGAGTGATCAAGGGCTATTTTGAGGCCAAGAAGTTTATCCGTACGTATCAGCCGGATGTGGTATTTTCCAAAGGTGGCTTTGTATCCGTGCCGGTGGTGGTGGCTGCCGGTAAGATGAAGATACCGGTGATCATCCATGAATCGGATATGACCCCTGGATTGGCCAATAAAATCTGTTTTCCATATGCCACGAAGGTATGCTGTAACTTTCCGGAGACAGCAGCTTATCTGCCGGAGGGTAAGGCCGAGTTGACTGGTTCCCCGATTCGTAAGGAACTGTTGGAAGGAGACAGACTCTCAGGACTGCGTTTTACCGGTTTATCTGCCAATCGTCCCGTTTTGATGGTGATGGGCGGCAGCACCGGTTCTAAGGCAGTGAATGCCGCACTCCGTGGGATTTTGCCGGAACTGTTAAAAGAGTTTCAGGTCATCCATCTGTGCGGCAAGGGCAACTATGATGACAGTATCCAGTTAGAGGGATATTGTCAGTATGAGTATATCAGTGAGGAGTTGAAAGACTTGCTTGCTACCGCAGATTTGGTATTGTCCAGAGCGGGTGCCAATGCGATTTGCGAAATACTGGCTTTGCGCAAACCCAATATTCTCATTCCCCTTCCGGCAGCAGTCAGCAGAGGAGATCAGATTTTGAATGCCAAGTCCTTTGAAAAACAGGGATTTTCCTGTGTATTAGAGGAAGAGAGCATCACCAATGATCTTCTTTTGTCTACCATCCGGCAGGTATATGCCCAGAGAGGTCAATACATAGAGAAGATGGAGCAGAGCAGCCAGAGCAATGGAGTAGATCGGATTCTACAGTTAATTGAAGAATGTGCCACATCCAAAAAGAAATAATATTTTGTATGAAATGGCGAACTGTCATAAAATGGGCAGTTCGCCATCTTATGTAAGATAATAAGAATTGTGGTAACGATTCAGGAGGCAATATTTCGCGAAGGTTTTGCGAAGCAAAATCCTGAATTATGCAGGCAAAAACACAAACGACGAAGTCGATTTGGAATGGATTTTGCCCGTAACTGTGTATTGAACAGTTACGAATCGTGACACTAGACAATTGCGAAACTATGACACCGAACGTCTTTCATCAAAATTTTTATTTGAAAAACACGCTCTCGCTTCGGTTACACGCAACGGTACTAATATTTTTTTCGCCTATTGCTCAAAATGCCAAATATACCGTTGCAGGCAACTGGATATTTGGCACTCGCGGCATTCGTCATACTGACAAGCAAGCTTGTCAGCCCGACTCATTGCTAACGAGAATAAAATACCGGCGTTTCACAGAGTTTTTCAAATGAAAAAATTTCTGATGTGCAGACTGTTTTAGGTCTGTTCAAAGAGTTTCGCAATTGCCTAAATCGTGACACAAGTGAAAGGAAGATGTTATGTTAGGAATTATCGTCGCCATGGATCAGGAAGTGGCAAAAATTAAGGAACAAATGACAGAGATAGAGGTGATTTCCCGTGCGGGAATGGAGTTTTA
>JAFTGN010000030.1 GCA_017457865.1 Lachnospiraceae bacterium
CCGCAGACCTTCTATGATCTGGGAATTGAGGATGGATGCCTGCTGCATCTGCTCCTCATTGATCTTCTTATAGGGCTGTTTGAATACCAGCACCAGCAGGATGCTGATGATGGTCATGAAGAAAATGATGGCAAACAGCGTAGGATTCATCCGAAACAGGATAATCCCTGTCACCAGCGCCATGGCAATATCCATAATCAACGTCAGGGCTATGCTGGTAAATACATCCTTGATGGTAAAGGCATCCGAAAAACGGGTGGTGATGTCTCCGGTCTTTCTGGTGGAGAAAAACTTCATGGGCAGATGATAAATGTGCCTGAAATACCCAAGCATCAATGGAATGTCAATCCGGATGGACAGATGGATCATCATCCACTTCCGGACAAATTCTGTGATGATCTGCACCAGCGATACTCCTACAAAAACCAGCATGATCATCTTCAACAGATTTTCCTGCCGGTAGGGCAGGATCTCATCATAGATCACATTGTTGACAATGGAGGACAGGATGCCAAACACTGTCAATAAAAAAGATGCCAGAATCCCGCAGGCAAACAGTTTTTTCTGGGGCAGGAGCAGTCTCAGATACCGCTGAAAGATCTTCTCTCCCTTGATCTTTCCTTTGGAAAAGTCAGAGGTGGGTTTTAAGATCAGCATGGCTCCTGTGAAGTTCTGATAAAATTCGTCCAGTTCCATCCGCATGAGATCCTTTGCCGGATCTCCTACGATGACATACTTGTCTGTGATCTTGAAGATGACCACAAAGTGGCTTAACCCCTCTTTGGTCAGCACATTTGCGATTGCAGGAAGGGTATAACGGCTTAGGAATCCTTCCCGGTCCACACGGACTGCCTGGGATACAAAACCTAAGGTTTCTGCACATTTGCTCAGTCCCAGAAGATTCGTTCCCTGTATATCAGTTCCCATCAGATCACGGAGCCTTGTGATGGTGGTTTCCTTCTTATAGTGCAGGCATACCATTGCCAGACAGGCAGCAGCACAGTCTGTCATATCATGCTGTTTTACAAATGTGTATCTCATCTCATTCCTCGTATGTTCTTTCCTTCTTTCTGTTTTTATTGTAACATCTTTTTTCCCATGTGCAATTTTCTTTCGACCAATGGTATTTTTTTTTCGACCAACAACTCTTTCTGTTTTCTATCATATCCATTTGAGTTTGCCACACAAAAAAGAGAACGTCCTCCGCACACCGCCGATTCTGTTCTCTTTTCGTAGTTCTATAATTGCTTCAAGTCATATGCTGCATATTTGGCTTTCACTTTTTTGCAATAAGTTCGTCCTATGGGAATCAAAGCAGACGTATCCTTCAACAAAATATCCTTGCTCCGAATTTGTGCCACATGATCCAAATTCACCATATAGGATTTATGTACACGCACGATACTATCTTTCATCAACAGTTGTTCCCAATATTGCAATGTTTGATGTACCCAATGGGGATTTTTCTGTCCCACACAATGCAACAGCGTATAATCTTTTTGTCCGCTGATATATATAATATCTTTCTTTTCTACTTTTTTCCTCTCCTTTCCATCTCCAAACATAATTACGTCTTTTTTCATCCAATCGTTCCATACCACATCTATCCAATGTTCTACTTTCTCTGGCTGAATGGTTTTTTCCAGAAATCCCACCACATTTCGTCCGAATGCATCCGGCATATATTCCCTGTAACCGGTCAAAAACAAAATTGCTTTCACTTCTGTCCGGTTTGCCAGAAAATCTTTCACAGCAATCCCATTCATTGGTTCCATCTCCACATCCAGAATCAATAACTGTATTTCCGGAAGTTGTTCCTGTTCACAAGCCTGAACCAAATCCACTCCGGAATGAAGCCGAACGACCTCGCATTTTCGGTTTGTTTGTTTCATATAAATTTCTACTGTTTCTTCCACCCAGTCTCCATAAATCCGGTTATCCTCACAAATCGCCACACGAAATGGTTCTGTCATCTGTTGTTCCCCCCTACTTTCAAACCCCCTATTTTACTCCTATCATGCCATCCGGGAAAGAGCGGAAACGTCGTCTGTTAGACTTTCAAACCCCCTATTTTACTCCTATCATGCCATGAGGGTATTTTACGCCTCATAAAATATCCCTTATCTAATTTAGCATTTTTCCACCAAACACGCAATTGATATTTTTTAAGCTTACTATTTCGTATAAACCATTTATGATAATGTCTTATTAAACCGCAAGAGAAAATGTCCCATATGTGGTATAATCATCTCTCGTAAAGGGAGGTGGACATCATCAGGAGAATTAATCTAACTATGAATGAACAAAACAAGTATGAAACTATCAAACGTTTGGTCGATGAAAATGGAAACAAAGACAGAGCCGCTCTGGCTCTCGGCATTACACGAAGACAGGTAAACCGCCTCATCAAAGCTTACAGGGAATCCGGTAAAGCCGCCTTCGTCCACGGCAACAGAGGCAGAAAACCTGCTTCTGCTATACCTGATCATACCAGAAGGGATGTGATCGATCTCTATCGTACTAAGTATTCTGACGCAAATTTTACACATTACACGGAACTCCTGGCCAAACATGAAGCCATCTCCCTCTCTGTTTCCACGGTAACCTCTATTCTTGAATCTGAATACATACTATCCCCAAGAGTTACCAAAGCCAAACAAAAGCGTATCAAAAAGATGTTACAGGAACAAAAAAAGAATGCGAAAACAAAGAAAACTGCTGATTCTATCCAGAAAAACCTGGTCGCTGTTGAAGAGGCTCATTCCAGGAGGCCACGATGTGCTTATTTTGGCGAATTGGAGCAGATGGATGCTTCTCCCTACCTTTGGTTTGGAAATACAAAATCAACACTCCACATAGCCGTTGACGATGCCACCGGCATCATCTCCGGTGCTTACTTCGATTCCCAGGAAACCTTAAACGGCTACTACCACGTGTTTGAACAGATCCTGCGACGCTATGGGATTCCTTATCAGTTTTTTACAGACCGCCGCACAATTTTTACTTACAAAAAGAAAAACTCTTCGGCTATCGAAGAGGACACGTGTACACAGTTTGCTTATGCCTGCAGGCAGTTCGGAACTCATATAGAATACAGCAGCGTCCCTCAGGCCAAGGGACGTGTAGAGCGGATGTTCCAGACTTTACAGTCACGCCTCCCAGTCGAGATGCGGCTGGCAGGCGTCACAGACATCCAGTCGGCAAATGAATTCCTAAACTCCTACATCCACGAATTCAACACCAGGTTTGCTCTGCCCTATAATAGTATCAAATCTGTGTTTGAAACGCAACCATCCAGTGAAAAAATAAACCTGACCCTTGCCGTTTTAACACAGCGTACGGTAGACTGTGGACACTGCATACAGTTCAGGAACCGATACTACCGCATGCTTGACAGCAATGGAATGCAGACCCACTATCTCAAAGGCACAAAGGTAATGGTGGTCCAGGCTTTTGACGGCTCACTTTTCTGCTGTGTCAACGACAGCAGTATCTATGCGCTCGAAGAAATACCTGCACGCCAGAAAAATTCAAAGGAATTCAATGAGAGCCATAAGGAATCAAAGCCCAAAAAACAGTACATCCCTGACATGAATCATCCCTGGAGGAGCCACAATTTCTGGAAATTTGTAAAAGCACAGGAACATCATTGGACAGATGACATAACCGCATAAACAAAATGGCGTGGAAACGAAGTCAGGGGACAGTACGCTGGATGCGCTGCATCCGGGCAGCCCTTGACGAAGTGACACGGATCACCCTGTCTGCGGGAACCAGTCTGATGCTGGTTCCCTGCCTCCCCGACGAGGGGCGGGTTCGGGCAGAGCCCGGATTCATTCAAAAAGCACCGACAGCTGCCGGTGCTAATGTTTCAATTATTTTGGGACATTTTCAAAAACGCTTGACATTGATATTTTTTAAGCTTACTATTTCGTCCAGGTTCTGTTACGTTCCCTCTCTCCCATCTGTCCCAATTCCCCTACTGACCTTCCTGGCAAAATCGCTGTACATTGACAAGAAAAAACAAAGACAGCTGCCCCGGCTATCCTCCTGCCAGAACAACTGTCCCTTTTGATGCTACACGCATCATTTGTACTTTATTGTAATTTCTTCCACAAGACACCTGCTGCAATCCGTATCACTGCCAGCGCAATTCCACTGACCACAGCTATTTCTACATTTTGGAGCCAGTCTCCCGTATGGAAAAACAACAAAATCATACCGATGATGATACATGCAACCAAAAATTCCACCCATCTTTTCCCATTTATTTTCATACAAACTCCTTATAGAACTCCATGAAACTAACGCTCAAGCCATTACACCAGCACAATCTTCTTAAAACTCTTCTTGCCCTTCTTCAATACCATGCCGTCTGTCACCGATACCACAGCCTTGATGTCTGTCACTTTTTCTCCATCTACAGACACACCGCCCTGCTCAATGGCACGTCTTGCCTCAGAACGGGTGGCTGCCAGACCTGCCTGTACCAGCAGTCCGATCAGTTCCATGCCGCCGTCTGTCAGGTCTGCTGCTGCAACCTCAGCAGATGGCATATTCTCTGCGCTTCCGGTGGAGAAGATTGCCTTGGCGCTTGCCTCTGCCTTCTTCGCTTCCTCTTCGCCGTGTACCAGATTGGTCAGCTCGTATGCCAGAATCTCCTTCGCCTTATTCAGTTCACTGCCTTCCCAGGATTCCATCTTCTCGATTTCCTCTAATGGCAGGAAGGTGAGCATCTTCAAACACTTAATGACATCACTATCTGCCACATTTCTCCAGTACTGGTAGAACTCGAATGGGGAAGTCTTCTCCGCGTCAAGCCATACCGCACCCTTTTCCGTCTTACCCATCTTCTTGCCCTCGGAATTCAGCAGCAGGTTGATGGTCATGGCATAAGCATCCTTGCCCAGTTTACGGCGGATCAGTTCTGTACCGCCTAACATGTTGCTCCACTGGTCATCTCCACCAAACTGCATGTTACAGCCGTACTGCTTAAATAACTGTAAGAAGTCATAACTCTGCATGATCATGTAGTTGAATTCCAGAAAGCTTAAGCCTCTCTCTAAACGCTGCTTGTAACATTCAGCAGTCAACATACGGTTCACAGAGAAACATGCACCCACTTCACGCAGCAGTTCCACATAGTTCAGCTTCATCAGCCAGTCTGCATTGTTCACCATCAACGCCTTGCCGTCTGAGAAATCAATGAAACGGCTCATCTGCTTCTTGAAACAATCGCAGTTGTGCTGGATGGTCTCCGGTGTCAGCATCTTACGCATATCTGTCTTGCCGGATGGGTCACCGATCATACCGGTACCGCCGCCGATCAGTGCGATGGGACGGTTGCCTGCCATCTGTAAACGCTTCATGAGACACAGTGCCATGAAATGTCCCACATGGAGACTGTCTGCAGTAGGGTCAAATCCGATGTAAAATGTTGCCTTACCGGAATTGACCAGTTCTCTGATCTCCTCCTCGTCTGTCAGCTGTGCCAGCAGGCCTCTTGCCTGTAACTCTTCAAATACTCCCATGAGTAACCTCCTTCTTGCGCTTTGCGCAATGATCATATATTTCCCCAGTAAAAAAGCCCCTTTGCCAGATTTTCTCTGGCAAAAGGGCGACTCTGTCGCGTTACCACCTTTTTTTACAACCGGCTCACACCGGATGCCTCTTTGCGTGCAGCATACATATGCGATACGCTAGCAATATAACGGTTGCAGGATCCGTCGCAGCCTACTGTTCTTTCGGTGCGAAGCTCAAAGATGTATTCACCATCAGCTTCCCCTGCGCCTCTCATCTGCCGGCTGCTTTCTGTAGGTTTCCCTCATGGCTACTTGTTCCTGTCATAGCTTTTCTTCTGGATATGAAATTATCCTCATTATAACACGTTTCAAAGTACTGTCAAGGGGGGAAGGAGATTTTTCTCCCTTTTTTCATCTCCATCCTCCCCTCTATGGCAAACTGCGATAAAACGCCACTGCCCCATCTAGTTCTGCCTGTGTGGGATGTCCTTTTGCAATTCCGCCTACCAGTTTGAATGGTCCAAAGGTATCAAATCCAAGACACTGATATGCACCGATTTCCACACACTGCTTTTCCTTTGCGACTCCACGAATGGAGTCAAAATAACTGCCCCGCTCTGATCCGCAGGTATTCAGGAAAAATACCTTCTTACCTGACGGCAGATTCTGCTTTGCAAAGGTCACAAGCTGTTTTGCAAAACTGCCGTAATAAATACCTGACGCAAATCCGATCCTGTCATATGCAGAAAGATCTGCCGTCGTCTGCTCTGTCACATCAATCAAAACCACTTCTTCTTTTGCGGCAATGGCATCTAACAATTTCTTTGTGTTTCCGTGATGCTTGGAATAATATACGATTGCTGTTTTCATCACTACCTCCTTTGATTCACAATGCTTTTCCACCCACAACTTTCTATCATCATTATAATAAAATATGGTATATTCCTCAATGCTTTTTTGAAACTGTATCACGATTCAGTGCCCTCACAGTTACACCGTTCCGTCTAATGCATCACTGCCTCTATATAGTCATTCAGCCACTTCTTTCTGTCTGACGGGGTTGCGGTATGCACACTCCGCACTTTGCCATTTTTCACAGAAGTATAGATATGCATGATCACTTCGTCATCCGGTTTCTTTACTTTCGCACCATATCCGATGGTCCATCCATCTCCGTTCACATAAGCAGACTCAAACAATCGTCCTTCCATGGTCACGCCTTTCTCTGCCTCCTGCTCCAGACCTGCAATATATCGTTCCTTTGCCTGCTCCACGTACGCTTCCTTGCTCATAGATGCCACCTCCCCATAATATGCATGAAGGGAATCATAGTCTTCCTGCGCCTGTAATTCCAGTTCCCCTTTCAAATCCTGATACATTGCTTCCGGGATCAATGACAGTATGAAAATATAATCTTCCTCTGTTGCTCTCTGCAACGTATCATACAAATTTTCTTCTACCATATATACGCCCCATCTGGTTTCCAGCTGCCAGTATTCCAGTTCCCCCAACATCTGGTGATTGACCAGATAACTTCCATGCCCTGTTTCCATCAATTCCTCTGGAAGCATGGCCTGAATTTCCTGCCAACATTCTTCCGGAATGAGTACCGGTATATAATCGTTGAAAATGGCACTGCCCCAAAACGCCAGGCCGTCTCCTTCTTCGGGGGGGCCCAGTCTCTCTTCCACCTCATGCCCCAGTTCATACCAGACTTCTTCCCCAATCTGCACCTCCTTGACAGATGGTTGAAAGTCCTCTACTGACTGCTGCAACAACTTTGTAATTCTATCATAGTCACTGGCAAAGTCTATGTAACTGGCAGCTTTTTCATACTCCCCTTTTGATAAGGCATGCACATACCGCCATCCCACCAGAATTTCATCCAGATTGGTATAACAAATCCCTTCTCCCCTGCACTGATTGACACCCATATACCCCAGAAAGACCACCACCAGTGCCAGCACCGTTGCCAGTACAGACATCCGCCACCGGTTCCTGATTTTCCGAAAGCTTTTGACCACAGCCTGTTCTTCCCGCTCTGTGTCCACCTGCTGTTCTGGAACAGAAAATGTCCACTGTTTATCCTTTTCTGATACTCCCCTGCAAGATGCACATTCCCGCAAATGTTCCTCTACCATCTCCTTTGTCTGCTCAGAGCAGACCTCATCCTCGTACAATGGCAATATATCCTGAATGACTTCACATGCAATCTTCATGTCAACCTCCTACTCTATTTTTGCAATGATCTGCTGTTTCGCCCGATGAAAAGTGACCCGTGCCCAGCTCTCTGATTTGCCATAGGCATCTGCCAGCTCTTTCAGTTTCACTTCTCCAAACACATGCAGTACAAAAATGCTTTTATACGGTTCTTCCAGTTGATACAAGGCTTTTCGGATACGATCATATTCCTCTCTGCGAATGGCACTGTCCTCTACCGAATGTGCCATGGATACCAGTTCCAATTCCTCAATCGGCCGTTCACTGTACCGTTTGTTTCGCCGAATCTCTTTCAGCCACGCATTTTTCCCAATCTGGCACAGCCATGTATACAGACTGCTCCTGCCCTCAAACTGATCAATATGCTGCAATGCCTGATAAAAAGTCTCCTGTAACAATTCCTCCGCTTCGTCCTCATCACCGGTCAGGGAGAAAAGGAATCGATACAGGGGTTTTCCGTATGTTTCATAAATGTCCTGAAATGCCGCCATCTGTACCGCCTCCTTTCCTTCGTACATATGCCTGACCGGATGCCACAGATTTTTCCCTTCCACTGGGTGCATTTCCAAATGAAATAGCTCAAATACGCAGACAGCAACAGCTCCACGTACCAGGGCAATGGAATTTCCCGCAGTACCCCCACTACCGGCGCATGCACCAGATAAATGGGCAGAGTATCCGCCCCCATCTTTGTACAGAAATACCGTCTATCCGGTATCATGCAAAGCAGGAAACAGCCTATGCCAAACCCTATGGCATAACAGCCCAGCCGAAGCCATCCCTTTTCTGCCTGTCCTCCATACCAGCCTGCCTGATACAAAAAACTGGCTAAAATCCGTGGTGCCATATGACACCCCAGCAGAACCGCCAATCCAAAGGCAATCATCCCATACTTTCTCATCTTGTTCCAGTCATAAGCAGGGTCACAAATCAGTCCCATCCAAAAGTATGGAAAAAACACAATGGTTCTGGACAAAGACATCCATCTCCCAATAAAAGGACAGTACCCTGCCACACATCC
>JAFTGN010000031.1 GCA_017457865.1 Lachnospiraceae bacterium
CGTTCCCAAAATGCGCTATAAAAATCCTCAGTCCCATAAGGAGCCAGATAAAACTGCTGTAACAGCTGCATATTGACTGTTTTGGCATAGGCACTGTCACAGCCTTCTGTCTGAATCCGGGACTGAATGCCAACAAGCATCCGGTGCCAGTCTAAAATATACTGCTCATACTTGGGCAGCTGGGGCGTATCCAGCCATTTGCGGATTTTGATCTTGGAACGGTTCTCCTGCCTGCACTCATGGGTCTGTAAAATGTACGCAAAGCCATCCTCCGTATAATATCGTCCCAAAGGAAACATCCGGCAGATACCAGGGCGGTAAGGATGAATGGAACAGCGTCCCTGCTCATTTAAAAAACGACAGGCTTCTCCCGGACCAGACAGATTCAGATGGGGCAGGATAATGCCGTCTGATACAGAAAGACAAACCGCCTGCTCCTGCAACAACTGTTCAAAGCTTTTTCCCAGTCCCTGTGCCAGCCGCCATATATCGTATGGGTCTAACTGGATGCTGTCCCCCATTCCGTGACAACAGGCAGAACAGCCCCGACAATCCTTACAATCAGCCTTCACCATATCATTGGCACTGTATAATCTGCCGTCCGAAATCTCCTCTAACCGTACCTGTCGTTTCATCTATGCCTCCATCCTGAAACAGATTTGCCACATAGATCAATCCATATTCTGGATTGATGAGATGTGTCCTCTGCTTCTGAAATTCTGTATTCATTTCTAAAAAAGAACCTTTGACATTCCATCTCCCCTTATATAGGATAGAGTATGGGCAGGACAAAACGTTTTTACCTTGAATTGGACTCACAATTTTGTACCTTTCCCTGTCTATCAAAATAACCGGCTTTACCGGAATGGAGGATTACATATTTATGGAAGTCATATCATTACTCATGCGTCAAAATGTCATTATGTTCATTTACATGTTCATCGGCATCTTTCTCTACAAAAAGAAGCTGTTGACCACTGCCGGCAGCGGTGACATTGGAAAATTATTGCTTTATATCATCATGCCGGTTGCCATCCTCAAATCTTACTTACAGCAGTTTTCCATGGAACTTCTCGGTGCACTGGGTATCTCTTTTGTGGCATCCCTCATTGCCCTGCTTGTATCCATCCTGATTTCCAAACTGGCCTTTGGGAAGAAATACCCCATCGAACACTTTGGTGCCGCCTTTTCCAATGCCGGCTTCATCGGTATTCCCCTTGTTCAGATGACGCTGGGACAAGATGCAGTCTTTTATGTGGCTTCTTTTGTTGCCATCTTAAATATTCTCCAGTGGACTTACGGAGTATTTGTCATCACAGATGGACAGAACCGGATTTCCATCCGCACCATCCTCACCAACCCAATCGTCATCTCCTTTGTGGCAGGGTTGCTGTTATTCTTCCTTCCACTGCAAATGCCGGAATTGGTCACCTCTGTCCTCTCCACCATCGCCGCCATGAATGGTCCCCTTGCCATGATCGTCATGGGTGCCTATCTGGGGCAGCTGACATTAAAAGAACTTTTTTTAGATCCTACTGTATATATTTGTAGTCTGGTTCGACTGATTGTCATTCCGCTGGCCACCATTCTGATTCTCTCTGTACTGCCAAAAGAGTATCTGGTCTTAAAACAGACCATCCTCATTGCTGCGGCAGCACCTGTAGGGGCAAATGTAGCCATCTTTGCCAGCCTGCACCATAAAAACTATACCCAGGCAGTGAAAGATGTGTGCCTGAGTACGGTCTTGTGTATCATCAGCTATCCGCTGATTCTGGCAATTGCCAATCTGCTGTGGATGTAACGTCAAAAACAGTATGATCAGATCATTCAGAGCCAATCTCAAAAATGCTTCGCATTTTTTCGCTGTGGCTTCACGCCAAAGAACTTTACAAAAGAGATGGCTGATGCAAGCAAGCTTTCAACGCCACTCTTTCTGTAAAGTGCCTTGGCTCTGAATGATTACACATTTTTGACCTTGAATTCCCGTTCTGTCTCTCTGCGGATGTCCCGCTTCTGCAGATCATCCCGCTTATCATGAAGTTTCTTACCCCGTGCCAATGCGATTTCTACTTTTACCAGGCTGCCTTTGAAATACACCCGCAAAGGCACTACCGTATAACCTTTTGTGGCAATTTTCCCAAGCATTTTGTTGATCTCATATCCATGCAGCAACAGTTTTCTTACACGGAGCGGATCTTTGTTAAAAATATTTCCCTTCTCATAAGGGCTGATGTGCATGCCGTAAATATATACCTCACCCTTTTCAATGCGGATGAAGGATTCTTTCAGACTGCACTTGCCCATCCGCAGAGATTTTACTTCTGTGCCTGCCAGAGAAATCCCTGCTTCATAAGTATCCTCAATAAAAAAATCATGATACGCCTTTTTGTTATTGGCGATCAGTTTCACGCTTTCTTTTCCCATACTTTCTGCCCTCTCTCTTTTCCGTCGGAAATGCCAGATTTCCATCTTCGTCATAGACCACAAACTCAATGGTGTGCAGTGCTTCATCCACCCCTGTAACCTGTACGGTCACTTTATCTCCCAAATGATATTCCTGTCCATTGCTGCGGCCTTTCAGCAAATACTGGTCTTCATAAAAAGTATAATAATCATCCATCATAGAGGTGATGCGCACCAGACCTTCTACTGTATTTGGCAATTCCACATACATGCCATAGTTTGTAATACCGGACACCACACCTTCAAAGATTTCATACATATGCTGTTTCATATACTGCATCTTTTTCAGCTTTTCTGTCTCCCGCTCTGCCTCATCTGCCCTGCGCTCCGTATTGCTGGACTGGACACATACCTGTGGCAGAATGTCCTGGAAATGGGCAATCCTCTTTTCAGAAAGCCCTCCTTTTAAATTCTCTTTGATGATCCGGTGAATCTGCAAATCCGGATACCGACGGATCGGAGACGTAAAATGAGTATAATAGTTTGCAGACAAACCAAAATGTCCCAGACACTCCGGTGCATACCGTGCTTTTTTCATAGACCGAAGCATGACACGACTGATCAGGGCATCTTCAGAAGTTCCCTCAATCTTCGTCAACAATTTTTGCAGCTCTTTTGGGTGTACCATGGCATTGCTCATCCGCAGAGAATAGCCAAGATTATTTACAAATGTACAAAATTGAATCATTTTCCGTTCATCCGGCTTTTCATGAGTTCGATATACAAATGGCACCTGCTGCCAGAAATAATCTTCTGCAATGGTCTCATTGGCCAACAGCATGAAATCTTCAATGATCTTGGTGGCCACATTGCGCTCGTAAGGCTTGATTTCTACCGGAATGCCCTTTTCATCCAACAAAATCTTCGCCTCTGGGAAATCAAAATCGATGGCCCCCCGGTTGTACCGCTTTTGGCGCAAAATGCCGGACAATTCCTCCATCAGCCGGAACATAGGCACCAGTTCTGCATATTCTGCCATCTCTGTTTCATCCTGATCTGCCAGAATCTTCTTCACGGAAGTATAACTCATCCGTCTGTCTACCCGGATGACGGTCTCACAAATTCTGTGATCGATCACATTGCCCTTTTCATCAATGTCCATAATACAGGACAATGCCAGTCTGTCCACCCCTGCATTCAGAGAACAGATGCCATTGGACAGCTTATGGGGGAGCATAGGGATGACACGATCCACCAGATATACACTGGTGCCCCGGTTCAGTGCCTCCTTGTCCAGCGGACTGCCTTCTGTCACATAATGGGTCACATCTGCAATGTGTACTCCCAGTCGATACCGGTCGCCTTCTCTTGTCAGGGTAATGGCATCATCCAAATCCTTGGCATCCTCTCCGTCAATGGTCACCGTCTGCCAGTCACGACAGTCCACTCTGCCTGCCATATCCTTGCCGTCTACTTCCTCTCCAATGTGAGAAACCTGCTTCATCACCTCTGCGGGAAACTCCATAGGAATTTCATAGGCACGGACAATGGACAAAATATCTGTCCCCGGATCGTTCACATGTCCGATGATTTCCGTCACCTTGCCTTCCGGATTTCTGTGATTCTCCCCGTAACTGGTAATTTCCACTACTACTTTATGTCCATTGACTGCTCCCATAGACTGGGAAAGGGGCACAAAAATATCCCGGTCCATCTTCTGATTGTCCGGCACCACAAAACCAAAATTCCGGCTGCGCTGAAACGTGCCCACCACCTGATGAATGCCACGCTCCACAACCTTCACCACATGACCTTCCGGAGAACGTCCGGCCTCCTGTCCGGTGATGACAATCTTCACCACATCTTTGTGCATGGCACCGCCTGTGTAGTCTGCGGGAATAAACACATCCTGGTCCATTCCCTCTACCCGCACAAAACCAAAACCCTTCGCATTTCCTTCAAATACGCCGGTCAGAGAATAGGCATCTGCCTTGCCGTACTTTCCCTTAGCAGACAAGCTGATCTTCCCCTCTTCCAGCAGTTCATCCAGAACCTCTTTCAATTCCTGCCTGCGTTCCTTTGGCACATCCAAAAACATGCACAGTTCCTTGATGCGCATAGGCTTATAAATCGGATCGGAAAACAACTGCAAAATCAGTTCTTTCCGCTTGTTTGTTGCATCTTTCTCCATCTTTTACTCCTTATCCCTTCCTTCATCCCGATCTCTTCTGTGATCTCAAATCAAATACCATCACACAATGTTTTTTCATGTGACAGAATCTTTCTGTTACCTAATAGGAATTTCCTATTACACAAAAAAGCACCCCCGCTTCTGCCTGGAGTGCTTTTTACATTCATTCATTAGATTGCTGGAAATACGCCCAGATTCAACACAATTGCGAGGATAAAAAACGCAATCGCCAAATACTTGGTAGTCTTCTCCAAACGACCTTCCATAGAACGTCCTCTGTTCTTACCCCAGTATGACTCTGCAGCACCGCTGATCGCTCCGGTCAATCCGGCAGACTTACCCTCCTGAAGCAATACAATCGCAGATAATACAACAGAAACAGCTACAAAAAGCACTGTTAAAATCACTTTTACAACGAATAATGGTTCCATTTCTACACCTCCTATGGAAAACAAAATAATTCTACCACAGAAATTTCGAAATTTCAACTATATTCTGTCATTTTTCACAGTTTTTATATAGAAAAAGAAACGGAAAATGGATTTTCATAACATGCATTCTTTCCCATCTGTTCTTCTATCCACAAAAGGCGATTCACTACAGCAGACCAGTAATTGCTGCAGGGTGTTCCCAGGATCACCTGTTCTGCCTCCATGGCCACTGCAATATCTGCCACTGCTGTTTCTCCTAGCCAACCGGACAATGCCACTCCATATCCTGTTTTTTGCGCCAACATGATGGCCGCATAAACTTCTGTCAGAGTGCCCGTTTCAAAAAGAGAAATCTGTTTGATGGTTCTGTATTCTGTGGTGATTTCTTCCTCACTGCCTGTTATTCGGACAATATCACGTCCGACTGCATATCCGGCATTTTGAACTGCATCCTGAACCCCGGTCTTTCTTTTTTTCTGTGACAAAAGTTTCAAATTGTCATACACACGCTGTTCCATTTGCACTGCCTCTTGAAAAGAAGCGGCTCTAACAGGCAAAAGTAAGTCTTTCCTTCCAGATTCTTTCATGGTATCGGATTTTGTACTGTCCGACAGATCCATCAACGGTACAGGCATACGGTAGGTTTCTTTTTCCGCAATATAGCGATACAGAGGCATTCCCATTCCTTTTGCAGCAGCCCTTGCAGCCGCTATGGAAACGCCCATCATTTCACCCATTTCCATGTGTACTTGATGCACTGTTTCACACAACTTTAACATGGTATCATCAATCTGTCCCTGTTTTCGCACATCCAATCCCTGCAGTACAGGTGCAATCCATTCATTGACTCTTGCCACTGCCTCATCTGCACTATCCAAAATGCCACCGGACACAAAAGCCTGTCCAGTCACGCCATTTTCCAATGTGACTTCTGCTTCCATAACAGGAATCTGTTCAAAATCCAATTTCTGTCTCGCCTGAACCCGCCCAATCCAAAACTCCTCCATACCATTCCTTTCTCATATTTCCATTGGCATTTCTCTTCTAGTATGGATGATTTTCATGAAATTTAATCAGCGAGATTATTCAATTACCTGCAGCAATTCTACCAGATAGCGATACACTCGTTCTGTAGAAGAAAGGCTGAGCCGCTCTGCCGGAGTATGAATGTCTTTCATATCAGGACCGATGGAGACCATGTCTAACTCCGGCATCTGATACAGGAATAATCCGCACTCTACACCTGCATGGATTGCCTGAATTTCTGCCTGATGCTCAAACATCCCATTCCAGACTGTAATCATCTGGTCACGAAGTTTAGAATCCACTTTGTAATCCCACCCCGGATAATCCCCATAATAAGAGCAGGAACCGCCCAGATATTCCATTAAAAACTCCAACCTGTCGTATAGGGCGAATTTTCTGGACTCCACAGAACTGCGTAGGGAAAACGCTGCCTGTATGGCATCCTCCTCCGTAGACAGAATCCCCAGATTCAGGGATGTTTCCACCAATCCTTCTATAGACTGGCTCATGTTCTGGACACCGTTTGGACACTGTGTCAGCAGGAAAAACAACTTGCTCAGATCTGCTGGTGTCAGTACCTTTGCAGTCGCCCTGCCAAGCTCCCTTACCGTAATGTGCATATCCGGATCTGCCACCCGATATTCCGCAAAAATCATCTGGCTCACCGCCTGAAAAGCAGCATGGATCACCGCTTCCTCTGCCTCAGACAACAACTGTACCGTACAGCTTCTGGGAATGGCATTGTCTGCGTTGCCGCCTTCGATGGATACCAGTTCCCATTCCAGATCCAGATTCCACTGTAAATCTTTCAGGATTCGCCCCATGATCAGATTGGCATTGCCATGTTCCTTTTGAATCTCTGTACCAGAATGCCCGCCTAACAGACCACTTAACGTAACTTCATATAAGTAACCTTCTGATGCAACCGGATGAATGGGCAGTTTCAGATCCACACGCATGCCTCCTGCACAGGAACTTAAAAACACCCCCTCATCTTCGGAATCCAGATTGATCAGATAAGAGGCACGACAATCTGACAAATCGATTTCTGCTGCCCCAAGCAATCCCACTTCCTCATCTACGGTAAACACACATTCCAATGCCGGATGGGCAAGGGTATCATCCTCTAAGATTGCCAGCATATATGCCACAGCAATGCCATCGTCACCCCCTAATGTGGTGTCCTCTGCAAAGATTTCATCTCCTTCTACATGAAGACGCAGTCCATCTATGGCAAAATCATGGTCTGACCAGTTTTCCTTTGCCTCTACCATATCCATATGCCCCTGTAACATGACCACCGGGCGATTCTCATATCCAGCAGAAGCTGGCTTTTTGATGATTACATTCAGACTCTCATCCTGCCGTACCTGAAGGTTGTGCTCTTTTGCAAAATCTACCACATATTGGCTGATTTGCTTCATGTTGCCGCTGCCATGGGGAATGGCGCAGATTTCTTCAAAATAAAACAACACCCTCTGCGGTTCATATTGTTCCAGTACTCTCATATTCACACTCTCCAAATTTTTATTCTTCCGATCTCCACACAGGCATTTCCATCTCCTTTTCAGAATATGCTGTAACAGTTCTTTCAAAACAGTATATTCTGAAAAGGTGGTGGATTTTTGAAACATACAACTGCATGGATTTCCAAACTCTGTCTGCTTCTTCTGTTTGGTCTGCTTTTGACGCATCCCAAACAGTCTGCTTTCTATGCGGCTGCCGGATTGACCACATGGTATACTTCTATTGTACCCGTTTTGCTGCCATCCATGATTGTAAGCGGTCTGCTCATTCGCACCAGAGCCTGTAACCTGCTGCATCCTCTGCTGGCACCGATTTTCCGCAAACTGTTCCGGCTACCAGATGCCGCAGCCGATGCATTTCTGGTGGGAATTCTCTGCGGATACCCTTCCGGTGCTGCAGTCACCGGGGAACTGCTGCGGCAAAACAAACTAACCAATACACAAGCAGCCCACCTGCTGCAGTTTTGCAATTATCCCTCGCCTATGTTTCTCACCGGATTGATTTTAAGCACTGCTTTAAAAGGACAGGTTTCTGCACCGATTTTTCTTCTCTCTGTCTACCTGTCCGGCATCTGCACCGGTATTTTGACAACTTATATCAGAAAATGCCATCCAGAAAACGATCATCCAAAAACAGAAGGTGCATCTCCCACTCTTTGCGGCAATACAGACACCTTTTTCCAAAAACTGGAAGCCTCCTTGATGACTGCTGCCAGAACCATACTCATTGTCGGCTTGTACCTGATGCTATTTCGCATCTTTAGCGGTATGGCAATGGAACTGCTTCCCCTGCCGCCCTTTCTTCTGGCACTGCTCACCGGTCTTCTGGAAATGACCAGCGGCATCATGTTACTTGCCAAACAGCCTCTTTCCCTGTATGCTCAGAGCATCCTGATTCTGTTTCTGTCTGTATTTGGCGGCATCTCCACATGGTTACAGGCAGTTTCTGTCATGGATCTCCCTCAGTTTCCTACCGGACACTATCTGACAGGCCGGCTCCTGCACAGTACCCTTGCAGTTCTGCTGTTTCTTTTGCTGTCCCGGCTTTCCTAAACCAAAACCCACAAAAGCTTGTCACATGAAAAGGAAGCCGATCGGCTTCTGCATCGGCTTCCTGCTATTATGTATCTGATTCCTATTCTTCTCCGTTTTGGTTGTCTGGATTCAGTTCCTGACGATTCTGTACGATCATATTGTAGGTTTCACTCATGGTACCCACATAACTTTCATAGCGTATCTTGGTGCTGTCTAACAACTGCCCCAATACACCCTGTGCATGTGCCAGCAGATCATCTGTATACTCCATGGCACTCTGGCGAACTGTATTTGCCTCCACTACTGCCTTGTCCAGAATCTGCTGTGCCTGTTCCCTTGCCTCTGCAATGATCTGATTTCCCTTGTCATAAGCTTCCTGCACGATCTCATGCTCATTGATGATGGCCTCTTTTTCCTTAAAGGCATCTGACTTGATCTTCTCTGCCTGTGCCTTTGCATCGTTTAAGATGGCATCCTTGCTGCTGACTACCTTCTGATACTTCTTGATCTCCTCTGGTGTTCTGTGACGCAATTCCACCAAAAGAGTATCCAGCTGATCCTTATCCACAATGATCTTTGTACTGGAAAAAGGAGACGGCTTACAGTTGTCTACATACTCTTCAATCTCTAAAATCAATTCTTCAATGCTGCTCATATGATTGCTCCTCCATTTGCATTTTTATTTTCGTTTTGACGCACTCTGCTACATAAGGTGTCACCATCTTTTCAATGGCACCTCCATAAGAAGCGATTTCCTTTACCACGCTGGAACTAACATAAGAGTAATTCAGGCTGGTGGTAAAAAAAACAGTATCAATTTCCGGTGCGATCATCTTGTTCGTCTGGGAAATCTGCAGTTCATACTCAAAATCTGTGACTGCCCGCAACCCTCTGACGATGAACGCAGAACCGGTCATCCTGGCATAATCCACCAAAAGACCCTGAAATGACTGTACTTCCACATTGGGCATATGGGCAGTTTCATGGCGAAGCATCTCCACCCGTTCTTCTACAGAAAACAGGGGACTCTTGGCACTGTTCACCAGCACCGCCACAATCAAATGATCCACCACACGGCTGGCCCGTCTGATGATATCCAAATGTCCCAACGTAACCGGGTCGAAACTCCCCGGATAGATTGCCTGTTTCATTCCTGTCCCTCCCTGTTTCTCTGGCTTGTTCGACACAGGAATACATGCTGATTGGTTTTATATCGCTTTACCTTGTAAACCTCAAATCCCATCTGGACAGCATCCGCAAATTCTGTCTCCAGGGAGGCTTCCACCACGATCGTTGTATCTTCTGTAATCAGTTCCGAATCGGACAAATAAGATAGCACCTGTTTCTCAAGAGAATGGTCGTAGGGCGGGTCCATAAACACAATATCAAATGGATCCGACTTTCCCTCCAGACGTATCAGTGCCGTCATTACATCACACTCCATGACCATGGCACCTTCTTCTAATCGTGTCTTCGCCAGATTTTCCCTGATACACTGTACTGCCTGCCGGTTCTGTTCCACCAAACATGCCTGTCTTGCACCGCGGCTCAACGCTTCGATGCCGATGGCGCCACTGCCACTGAACAGATCCAGAAAAGCAGCACCCGGAAGTTCCGAATGGAGGACATTAAACAACGTCTCTTTTGTACGGTCTGTGGTGGGTCTGGTACCTGCACCCTCTATTGTTTTTAATTTTATACTTCTTGCTGTTCCGGCAATTACCCTCATATCTGCCCCTGCCTAAAACCTTTTTGCTGTTCTCACTGCTTCTGATGCAACACTTTGAACAGTTACCATTATAATATGCTTTTGGTAGAATGGCAAGTCGAATTGTCTCAATATAGTCCAAAAATAACAATCTTTTTCAAATTTTTTCTGTTTTTATGTAAGTGCAGCACGTATCATCGTACTGCACCCAAACAATCTCTTACCTGAGTATTTTGTTTGTCTTTGTTTGAGATTTGGAAAAATCCAATTACTGCTGTCTCTCAGCCATCTGCTTTTCCTGGTTCTCAATCATCTTCTTTACCATATAGCCGCCTACGCTGCCGTTCTGATAAGAAGTCAAATTACCGTTGTAACCGTCGGTTAAAGGTACTCCCAATTCATCTGCCACTTCCATCTTAAACTTGTCCATTGCTGACTTTGCTTCCGGTACTGCTACACGGTTGCTGGAATTTGAACTTGCCATAATTGCACGTCCTCCTTTAATGCTTTTCTATTTTTGCATCGGTTTGTAACGGCTCTTTCATGAAAGTTTGTTACGTCCATATTATATGAACTTTTCAAAATACTACTCTGGAAATGTTTTCCTACTTAGCTGCCATTCCACCGCATCTGATGCCTGCTTTAAAATCGCCGCATCTGCATACACATCGGCAAGCAGAAATTCCAATTCTCCACTTTGACGTACGCCAAAAAATTCTCCCGGTCCCCGCAGCTTCAAATCTTCTGAAGCAATAAAGAAACCGTCATTGGACTGATTCAAAATATCCAAACGCTTTTTGCTTGCTTTCGAGCCGGAAGTGTTCATCAAAATACAATAAGACTGCCATTTTCCTCTACCCACCCTGCCTCTCAACTGATGCAGCTGTGCCAGTCCAAACCGCTGGGCATCTTCGATCAGAATCACTGTGGCATTGGGCACATCTATTCCTACCTCAACGACTGTGGTGGAAACCAAAACATGAATTTGTCCCCGTCCAAAAGCATCCATAATGGCTTCTTTTTCGGCAGTTTTCATTTTGCCATGCAAAATGCCCACTTGAATGGAAGAAGGAAACACTTGACGCAGTTTTTCTGCATAATCCTCTACATTTTCTCCCTCCATCATCTCGCTTTCTTCTACCATAGGGCAGATCACATATGCCTGGTGCCCTTCTTCCACCTGCTGCCGGATAAAACGATACGCTTTTGGACGATAGGAAGTTTCTACCGCACAGTTTTTGATAGGCAGACGCTTTGCCGGCTTTTCATCAATGATCGAAATATCCAGATCTCCATATAAAATAATTGCCAGAGAACGGGGAATGGGGGTAGCACTCATGACCAGCACATGAGGCGTCAGTCCCTTCTGGCTCAAGGTATCACGCTGATTGACCCCAAACCGATGTTGTTCGTCGGTAATCACCAGCGCCAGATCAGCATAAGTGACTTTTTCCTGAATCAATGCATGGGTACCTATGATCACATCGGCTTCATGGGCAGCAATCTGCCGCTGCACTTCACGTTTTTCCTTGACAGATAAGGTGCCTGTCAGCAATACTACACGTAAAGGAATCTCATATGCAGCAAACAGTTCAGTGATGGTTTCATAATGCTGTCTTGCCAGCACTGCCGTAGGCGCCATCATCACAGACTGGTACTGACATAAACCAGCCAGATACATGGCTAATATAGCCACAATGGTCTTGCCGGAGCCTACATCTCCCTGCACCATACGGTTCATGACTCCATCTCCTGTCATGTCCTGTTCAATTTCCTTCCATGCCCGCAGCTGGGCAGATGTCAGCTGAAAAGGCAGCCGTTCTATCAACTGCTGTATTTCCAGATGTTCTACCAGAGCAAAATGATTTTTCAAACGACTGATTTTTTCCTTCATCTGCCGCACGCCCAAAATGAATACATAAAACTCTTCGAACACCAGACGTGTTCTTGCCTGTCTGAATGCATCCATACTTTCCGGAAAATGAATCTTTCGAATCACATTTTCGTAGGATTCTAAGCGATATTCTTCCACCACTTCTGCCGGAAGTGTCTCGGGAAATGCAGACATTTCTTCCAAAACATTGGAAATGGCTTTGGAAATGGTCTTGTTTCCCAGTCCTGCTGTCAGACCATAAATGGGATGCATATACCCCGCCTGGGCACGATAATTCTGTTCCAGAAACAGTTCCGGCTGTTCCATGGTTCTGCTTTTTACACCACCGCCCAGCCTGCCTCTCAAAACCACATGCATTCCCTTTTTAAAAGTACTGCACAAATACGGCATATGAAACCATTTTGCCACCAACAGTTCACCATTGGCATCCGCAAACCTTCCTGTGACAATCTCCATCCTGCCGGCTCGAACCAGCCGAAGCGGTTCTGCGATTACCGCTGCAATGGTGCCCTGTTCTTTCTCTCCGGCTTCTGCCAGTGTTTCTGGTTCTTCATAAAGATCATAAGTACGTGGGTAATAATGCAACAAGTCACCTATCGTATACACATTCAGTTTGTGAAACAGGGCAGCAGTCTTCCCACCGATTCCTTTGATTTTTTCTATGGAATCTTCATATTTCATCCTGTGTGATTATCCTCCTGTCTTTTCAAGCGGTACGCAAACGGATCCTGGTCCCTGTTTGAAAGGGCTGCTGAACTTTCATTCAGCAGCCCTGCAGCAACCATTTGATATGTGTCTCCTTGTAACTGCAAAAGCGGTACAGTTACCAAATTTTATTCTACAGAAATGATATAATAGTAAATCGGCTGTCCACCCTGATTCAACTCAATATCCATCTGTGGATACAAACTTTCCAATTTCTCATGTAAACGCGCTGCATCTGCCTCTTCTACATCGCAACCATAATAAACGCTGATTAATGTGGTGTCTTCATTGGTCATCTTCTCTACAGATTCCAGTGCCACGACTTCCTTATCCGTCCCCACTGAAAGCATGCCATGATCGCCGATACCCATCATATCCCCTTCATGAATCTCCATGTCGTCAATCACTGTATTGCGCACTGCATACGTAATCTGGGCAGTCTGTACCAGTTCAATCTCTGCCTTCATATTTTCTGCATTTTCATCCGGTGTACTCTCCGGGGAGAAATTCAGGATTGCGGTAATGCCCTGTGGCACACTTTTGGTTGGAATCACAATGATATTTTTGTTATCCGTCAGATAACGAGCCTGCTCTGCTGCCAGAATAATATTCTTATTATTCGGGAAGATGAAGATATTCCTTGCCGGAACCTTCTCGATGGCATCTAACATATCTTCCGTACTGGGGTTCATGGTCTGACCACCTTCAATGAGACAATCTACTCCCAATCCCTTAAAGATATCAGACAAACCATCCCCTACGGAGACCGCAATAAATCCATATTCCTTTTCCGGCTCTGCTTCTGGCAATGCTGTTGCTTCCAGCTCTCTGGCTTTCTGTTCTGCTTCCTTTGCCTTCTGCTCTGCCGCAATTTTTTCTGCGTCCTTAATCAGCTTCTCCTGATGCTCTTCCCGCATGTTATCAATCTTCATACGAGTCAGAGAACCATAGGAAAGTCCTTTCTGAATTGCCAGACCGGGATCATTGGTGTGTACATGAATCTTGACAATATCATCATCTGATACACATACAATAGAATCTCCGATGGATTCCAGAAAACTCTTTAATTCCTGCTCATGATATTCTGCCTTGCCTGGCTCTAACATAATGATAAACTCTGTGCAGTAGCCAAACTTAATGTCTGCTGTCTCCAATTCTTCCGTCTCCGGTACTGCCGTAACTGCCTTTGGTGTACTTTCAAAGGATACCAGTTCTACTTCCTTTCCAAAGTAAGCATCTACTGCTCCCTTTACCACCTGCATCAGTCCCTGTCCGCCGGAATCCACTACACCTGCCTGTTTCAAAACCGGCAGCAGTTCTGGTGTCTGGCTCAAAACCACATCTCCATGTGCAATGATGGCCTTCATCATATCGCCCAGTTCCATGTCTGTCTGTGCCAGCTCGGATGCCTTCTCTGCCATCCCTTTTGCCACAGTCAGAATGGTACCTTCTTTTGGCTTCATAACTGCCTTATATGCAGTTTCTGCCGCACGCACCATAGCAGATGCCAGTACCAGTGTATCGATCTCTGTAGTGGTTTTGATTTCCTTGGTAAATCCACGGAACAGCTGCGACAAAATTACACCGGAATTTCCTCTCGCACCACGCAGGGAGCCGGAAGAAATGGCCTTTGCCAGCTTCTCCATTGTAGGTTCCTCAATCTGGCTCACCTCACGGGCAGCAGAAAGGATCGTCAATGTCATATTGGTACCAGTATCTCCATCCGGTACAGGGAATACATTCAGATCATTGATCCATTCTTTATTCAATTCCAGATTTCTGGCACCTGCCAAAAACATCTTCTGCAACAGTGCAGCATCTATCGTACTTGTTGACACAACTTTGTCCTCCTTACAGCATCCTTCTCTTAATCAATGACTCTGACACCATCGATATATACGTTGATTTCTTCTACTTCCAGACCAGTGAATTCTTCCAGACGATACTTCACATTCTCCATCAGATTCTCTGAAACAGCCTGAATACTGACACCATAAGCGACAATCACGTGAAAGCCCAGATGCAGCTTATTGTCCACAATCTCCAGATTCACACCGTGTGTCAGACTTTCCTTCTTTAAAATCTTTACCAGACCGTCCTTCATGCTGACGGCAGCCATACCTACAATTCCAAAACATTCTACTACAACAGAGCCGGCATATCTCGCAATGACTTCTTCATCAATGGAAACGGCTCCTAATTTGTTACTGATATGTCCTTTCATATAGTACCTCGTTTCTGCGTGTTTCACACGCACCATTCAATACACCTGCTGCAAGTCTGCTTGCAAACTCACATAGACTACCTTATTATAGCCTATTTCTGTCTAAAATGGAATATCATTTCTATGAATTTTTTGTAACAGTGATATTTTTTCAACATTTTGCAAAAAAAGCTTGCAAAAGCGCTGAATTTCTGTTATAGTAGCGTTTGTATGAGCTTGTAAGGAGGTGCAATTATGGCAAGATGTGACGTATGTGACAAGGGTGCTTATTTTGGAAATAAAGTAAGCCATTCCCATAGAAGATCCAACAAAATGTGGAGTGCTAACGTAAAGTCCGTTAGAGTAAAGGTAAACGGCGGTGTGAAGACAATGAACGTTTGTACTTCCTGTTTAAGATCCAATGCTGTTGAGAGAGCATAATGGGTAGGAATATGGAATCCTCAAAAGGAGAAAGTTGATTTGTTCGACTTTCTCCTTTTTTCGTAACTTTCTCTAATCAGTTACCCTTTTTTTACCAGCAAAACAAATTGTATCCGATCAACAGCAACAGCAGCATTACAAAAATAGAGCAAACGCATACCGGTGCAAACATCATGATCATCATTCCGATTCCTGTCCAGAAAAAAATCAGACCGCATATCCGTTTCATACAAGTTCCGTTTCCCGAAAATTCCCGAAGGTTCGTTTGCGTACTTTGATACAGTATATGCGCTCTGATTTGCTTTCATACGTTTTCTATTTTGTCTCAGTGTGTCTACATCAGATCTCAGATGCTCTTCTCTGGTCAGTCTTCCTCTGGATTTAAGATTTCTTCTACTTTTGCATCGATATCCGCATCTGTCTTCACAGGCTTTGTACTGAAACGATTGACCAGTTCCGGCACCAGATCGATGATCTTGGTCACGGTATCCTGGTTCTTCACACTGACCAGCCGGGTGGAATCGCCCTGAATGATCAACACTGCATTAGGGGACATTTTGGAACTCATACCACCTGCTGTTTTGTCCTTGGTGCTTCCAAAAGAACCAGCACCGATTCCAAACTGCACGTCAATCAACGGCAAAATGATGGTATCATTGACGGTTACCGGTTCCCCGATGACTGTTTTGGAAGAAATAAAGCCTTCCATCCCTTTTAACAAAGAATCTACAGATGTCTGAATATTGGTTTGTTTGCTCATTGTTTGTACCATGCCTTTCTATCTATCTTTTTGTTTTCCATTCTCTCTTGGTTCCGCTCTCAACGATTTGAACTGCCCCACCACATACCAGAAATCTCTGTTTAAAATCAACAACAGGATTCTCCACACCAGATATCCCAGCCGGACTCTGCCCCGACAGGACACCTTTCCTTCTGCAATCTGCTGTTCAAAATCCGGTATCAATTCCAGACGCTTTCCGTAAAAGGGCATCAGCATTGCCAGCACCCCACACATCTGACCCGTAGCAGCAGGTTCTGCCAGACCGATCCGCAAACTTCCTCTGCCTCTTACCGGCAGCAGATGATGTACGATCTTTTTGGTTGCCTTCCACACTCTGTGGAGCATTCGTACTGTTACTGCATCAGTGATGAATTCCTCTATCATATCGATTTTGTCTATGATCCGGTCCATTCGGTTCACTGCCAGATCAATCCACCGATCCAGCTGATCCAGTCCGTGATCCACCATGAGACAACATTTCTCAAACAGTGCCTGCACTTTTTGCCGTATGGATTTCTTTTCTCCATTCTTTTTTGCTACCGCAGCCTGTTTCTTTTCAGCTCTCCTCTTTTTTGCCTTTTCCAGCCTCTCCTGCTGTTTTTTCTTTCTGCGGGCTTCCTTTTCCTGTTCTTTCTGCTCTTGGGCCTTCTTTCGTTTTTCTTCTTTTTCTTTCTCTTTTTGCGCCTGGGCCTTTTTCCGCTTTTCTTCCCGCTCTTTTTCTCTTTGCCTCTGTATATTCTTTTTCTTTTGTTCCTTTTCCTGCCTTGCCTTTTCTCTTCTGTTCTCTTTTTTCTTTTCTGCGGCCTTCCGCTCATCCTGCAATAGTGTCTCAACATCTACGACGCCATCACTGTCTACGACTTCAAAATGATTTTCAATGTTTTCTTGAGAATGCCCATAAGAGAGGAGCTTACCTTCTATTTTCTCTTCTTCCACCTCATCCAGCGGTGTAAAATCTGCCACCGTAAAACCGGCAATTTTCATCCTTCCCAGACTGACCTTATTATGATCTATTTTCAGCACAACGGAAATCAGATGGAACAGCCATGTGACCTGAAATGTACCGTTAACTGCCTCATATTTTTCTGCCCGGATCCGATACCGGATGGGCACTGCCAAAACCAAAATCAGAAGAAGCAGTGCCAACCCAATCACACCAAGCAAAATCCATAATACTATTTTCAATAACAACAATATGAAATGCGTAGCACTCCCTCCCTTCTTTTTGGTGAAATATTTAGGTGTTTGCGAAACTATAACACCAAATGCTTTTTATCAGAAATTTTATTCCAAAAACACGCTTTCGCTTCGATTTTACACTGCCTGTCTTATGCGAAATACCGGTTCATATTCAGGCCTCCGGTTTCCCGGTAGACCGTATCCACCAGACGAAGCAGTACTTGCTCCGCTTCCTCCTGTCCCAGGGCCAGACCAACAATCACTCTGTCAGAATTGCGGAAATACCGAATCTGCAAGGCATCTCCATGATACAGCTCCAGTATTCTGCCCTTTCCATCTGCCAGTGTAATCACATACAGATTTTTCTGCCGTTTGCCTCGTTTCAGGTTCCACAACAGCTGCTGTTTGTGTTTTCTGGCATTTTCTCCTACAAACATGTCATCATGAAACTGCATGGATTCCTCCTTTCCGGCCAGTCCAGCTTTCGAGAATTGCCTAGAGTACAGTTTTCTGCATCAGCTGAAGCAGCAGCTCTGTGCAGGCAGTCTTTTCTGCCGCATCGGTACAATTGCGCAAGCTTGTTTCTACGTAATTCTCTATTTCTTCATAGTTACGTACAAACAATGGCAGCATGGTCAGGGCATTTGCCATGATTCCTCTTACCAGCATTTTAGGTTGTCCATGAAAACGTTCTCTGTATTCCTGACACAGCGCCGCTGAAAGCTGTCTGACATACACTTCGTCTGCTTCTTCAGAAACTGCCGGTTCTAAATCAGCAAAAAGGCTGGAAGACTGAAGCCGGATACACCAGGACAACTGGCGCAATCCTTCTGAAATGGCAATATCTTCCTGCTCTTTTGGCAGTTCTCCAAACACCGCTTCTGCCTGTTCCAGCTGCTCCTGTAACCGTTCCTGAATTCCTTCTATACTGACGAACAGTTCGTCTAACGAATCTCCGATTTCCGGACGATTCTCATTTGCAAACAGGTTGTTGATGCGGCGCAAAATCTCCAGACAATGTTCCTGTTCTGTCACCTGTGCCAGTCCAAATTGTCCGCACAACAATATCACATACACACTATTGACGATTTCCTGGATACAAGTAACACAATCCATATATGCATTCAATCGATCCATTGCCTGTTCTAGCGTAACATATATTGCCTCAAACCGGTCGCTGTCCAGTTCCTGCACCACGCCATTACCAACAGACGCTTTTACCTCTGCCAGATCCGGAAACAATCCCTGTGTATCTACATCCACTAATCCGGCAGCAGACCGAAGCATATATGCCAGTTCCTCTACTGTACTCTTTTCTGAACCAATATAAATGCTGAAGCTATCCTCAATGATCTGGAAGAAACGCTGTTTTGTCATACGCATGGGCAGCTGGGCAATCACTTCCAGTGTCCGCAGCTGAGCCGCCTGATTGTCATTGTCCGAAGTCAGATATGCCATAATCCGGTCTTTCAACGCCTGGTCAGACAGCTTCTCCACATGAGAATCCTCCCTAAAGTCATACTCCTTTCGATTCAATATATATTCATATAACACCATGCAGTCTGTATAACCAGATAAGATCTTCATCTCCGTTGTCAGTTCCTGACGAAGCGCATCAATCTGCTGCAAGGCGTCCACAGACCGTTCTGCATCTGACAAAATCTGCGTCTGAATCAGAGAAACCACCTTTTGTGCCTGTGTTCGTAGACATGCCGGACAGTTCTCATCTGCTTCCAGCTCACTGACAGTCTCATAAAAAACCGGATATTCCAGTGCCATCTGCAACAGCGCCATTCGGCTCTCCTCATTTTTCATATATCGAATAAACTGATCCAGATTTTCCTTTGTATAGTGTTTTTTCTGCAATTCACGGATTGTCGTATTTCCATTGGCCATCGTTTTTCCTGCTTTCTGTTTTATTTCGCAACGAATCTGCGCTTTTTTCATTCCATCCGGCTATCTGTCACCATATTGTTTTAAAATACATCTTCTTGCCAGATCCAATGCCCGTACTGTTGCCATCTCTCTGATTTTATTCCGGTTGCCGCTTAACTGCAAACGGTCTGTCTGTATCTCTCCTGCCGCATAGCAACTGACAAATACAGTCCCTGCCGGACAGTCTTCTGTACCGCCTCCCGGTCCTGCATAGCCGGTAATGGCCACACACACATCTGCTCCAGCTTCCTTTGCACCACCTTCTGCCATCTCTCCTGCTGCTTCCCCGCTGACTGCTGTGTGGGTATCCAATGTCTCCTGCCGTACATGAAGGATCTGGTGTTTTGCTTCGTCACAATAGGTGATGAAACCCATACGATATACATCCGAGGCTCCGGCTACATTGACCAGACGACTGCCTGTCAGTCCTCCGGTACAGGATTCTGCTGTGGTTATGGTCAATCCATAGTTCCGTAACAACGACACCACTGCTTCTTCCAGCGTCTCATTTTCATCTAATGTATAAATATTGTCACCAAAACGATTCTGTAACTCTTCCACCACAGGTCCGATCAAACCTCTGGCACTTTCCTCATCTGCAGCTCTGGCAGTGACACGCAGATGTACCTCTCCTGTCTTGGCATAGGTTGCAATGGTAGGGTTATCCTGTGTGTCGATCAAATCCCGGATCATCAGTTCTGCCTGACTCTCTCCAATGCCACATACCTTCACCATGGTAGAAACAATGATTTCCTCTGTCAGTCCCTGTAAATAGGGTCTCACCTGATCGGTAAACATGGGAATTAGCTCATTTGGCGGTCCTGGCAGTAAAATCACCCGACAATTTTCTGTCTCTACGATCAGTCCCGGCGCCGTTCCATTGGCATTTTCCAAAATGGTGCATCCTTCCATCACCATTGCCTGCTTCCAGTTGTTTTCCGGAATGGCATCCTCTCTTCCCTTAAAATAAGTTTCAATATGCGCCTTGCTTCCTTCATCCATGACCAGATTCCGTCCCAGTACCTTTGCCACAGTTTCTTTGGTCATGTCATCCTCTGTGGGACCCAGACCTCCCCCGATCAGCAAAATATCTGCCCGTTCTCTGGCCGTTTCCAAAATAGACTGCAAACGTTCCTCATTGTCGCCTACCACAGTCTGATAGTAAACGGAAAGTCCTAAGCTGGCACACTGTTCTGAAAGAAACCGGGCATTGGTATTGACGATATTTCCAAGCAGTAATTCTGTTCCTACAAAAATCATTTCTACTGTCATTGAGATTCCTCCATTTTCATGGCTGTCCTGATTGACCAAGTGCAACAAACAGCCTGTTTCATTGATGGTCTTTCCATTTGTAAAACATGCAGCATATGCATCATCTACAAGTGTCTTTCTCTTTCAGTTCTCAAATGCTTTTTCGATCAGTCTTTTAATACATCCTGATTGTGATACAGATAATCTGCCAGTGAGTACACTGTCATAAACAATGCGGCATAAATCAAAATCTGTTCCAAAAATTCCCAGCCTGAAATATCCATGATGACCACAATGGTCATGACCATCTGCAGTACCGTCTTGATCTTACCGGACATGCCTGCTGCCAGTACAATGCCCTTATCAGAGGCAATCAACCGGAAACCGCTGATGATAAACTCTCTGGATATGATCACAATGATAATCCATGCCGGTATACTGCCATTTGCCACAAAGCAGATCAATGCCGAGCAGACCAACAGCTTATCTGCCAAAGGATCCATAAACTTGCCGAAATTGGTAATCAGATTGTATTTTCTGGCAATCTTTCCATCCAGCAAATCCGTCAGACTGGCTGCTGCAAAAATCACGAGGGCAATCCACTTCATATAGGGACCATCCGAAGGATACAGCATAAAAAATACGAAAAAGGGGATCATGAGCACCCGCAGAATGGTCAACTTGTTTGGTAAATTCATCTTCATGGCTGTTTACGTTCCTTTCCCATTATTCCGGCTCTATCATATCTCCGATCAGATCATATTCATGGGCACCGGTGACCTGCACCATCACAATGTCTCCTGACATCAGGGCTTCTCCTGTGTTCACAAAGATATATCCGTCCACATCCGGTGCATCCATATAGGTACGGCCAATGTATACATTTTCATCTGCCACTTTTCCCTCGATCAACACCTCTAACTCTATGCCGGTCATCTCTTCGCAATGTGCAAATGCAATCTCCTGCTGTAATTCCATGATTTCATCCCGTCTGGCTTCTTTCAGTTCCTGGGGGATCTGTTCCTCCATCTCTGCAGCCAGCGTATCTTCCTCCGCCGAATATGGGAACACACCCAGCCGGTCAAACTCGATCTCGTCTATGAAATCCATCGTTTCCTGATGGTCTTCTTCCGTTTCTCCGGGGAATCCGGAAATAAACGTAGTCCGCAGTGCAATATCCGGAATTTCCTCTCTCAAGCGGGCAATCCGCTCTGTAATTTCTGCTCTGGTGGTGCGCCGTCCCATCCGCTTCAAAATGCGGTCAGATGCATGCTGAATGGGAATGTCCAGATAATGACAAACTTTCGGTTCTTCCTTGATGGTTTGGATCAGTTCCTCGGTAATCTCCTCTGGATAGCAGTATAAAATCCGAATCCACTGGATGCCTGCCACCTGACACAGCTTATGAATCAGTTCCGGTAAAGATTTCCTGCCATACAGATCCACGCCATACACGGTTGTCTCCTGTGCCACTAAAATCAGTTCCTTTACCCCCTGCTCTGCCAGCTGCTCTGCTTCTGCTAACAGTTCCTCCATGGGCACACTGCGATATGCCCCTCGCACTTTTGGGATGATACAGTAGGTACACCGTTTATTACACCCCTCGGCAATCTTCATATACGCATAGTGTCCACCGGCAGTCAGCGTTCTGGGATAGATACCTGCCGGAAGGGTATTGTGATCTTTGAAGATCTGCGTCCGGTTTCCCTGCAATGTCCTTTCGATCAGATCCGGTATCTGATCCCAGGATGCGATTCCCAGACAGCCATCTACCTCCGGCAGTTCCTGCATCAGTTCCTCCTGATACCGCTCGGCCAGACAGCCTGTCACCAGAAGCACTTTACAATGCCCGGTGTCCTTCTGCTGTGCCAGTTCCAGAATGGTCTGGATACTTTCCTCCTTGGCATCTCCGATGAAGCAGCAGGAATTGACAATGATCACTTCCGCTTCTGTTTCTTCATCTGTAAAAGTATATCCTTTTTTTCCAAGGATACCCAGCATCTTTTCTGAGTCTACCAGATTCTTATCGCAACCCAATGATACAAAATAAATTTTCATTCCGTCTCTTCCCTCTGTCTATTGCAAAGCAGGGATGTTGTGTCCAACCAGGCACAGCACCCCTGCTGTTTTTCTTATTCTTCGGTTTCCTCGTCGTCCTCTTCAGATGCGTTCTCATCAGACTCCTCTTTTTCAAAGTCATCCTCTTCAAACGTCTCATTGTATTCGTCACGCTCGGAATCTTCCTCCTCTTCGGAATCCTCTACATCAAAACTTCCTGTATAATAAATTCTGGCCGATGCAGTATCCTCTGCACTGCCTTCCTGCAAGTCAAATATACCATCTTCTTCCTGTGACCCAGTCACAATTTTCACTTTCCCTTCGTTTAATTCCTCTACCGCAACAGACAATGGCTTTTTCCCTACCGGCAGTTCTTCTACCAGATGCTCATCTGCAATGATTTCTCTTGCTCTTTTTGCAGTGGCAATGACAATAGAATAACGACTCTGGACAATCGGTTCCTCATCGGTACTGTTGCTGTTTACGACTTTCATTAAATCAACATAAGATGGATGTAACATACTCTTCTCCTTTCAAATGGACACTTCTGTTAGATAATTGCGAAACTGTGATACCGAACGCCTTTCCTCAAAATTTTCACGAAAAAACACGCTCTCGCTTCGGTTTCATGTAGCGGTACTAATATTTTTTTCGCATATCGCTCAAAAAATAAAGTACCGACATTCCACAGAGTTTTTTTCATAAAAATTTCTGATGTACAGGCTGTTTTTGATCTATTCAAAAGTGTTTCGCAATTACCTGAGACACTTCTGTTTACTGGTTGAGTTCCTGTAATTCTCTCTGGATATTCTGAATCAGTTCACTTCTTGCAGCAGATGCGGTATGAAGCTTTGTGATCAGTTCATGCAGTTCCTCTGCACACTCCTCCACCACATCATTGACGACCACAAAATCATACTGTGGCATATAAGCAGCTTCTACTTCTGCCTGTTTCAGACGTCTGGCAATTTCTTCTTCACTTTCCCTGCCTCTGCCAAGCAGTCTGCGCTGCAGCTCCTGTGCAGAAGGTGGTGTCAGAAAGAGAATCGGGGTGTCCGGAAACTTTTCTTTTACCTTCAAAGCACCCTGTACTTCGATTTCCAGAATCACATCCTTGCCAGCTTCTATCTGTTCATATACATATTTCTTCGGTGTTCCGTAGTACCGTCCACAATACTGTGCATACTCGATGAATGCATCCTCTGCAATCATCTGCTCAAAGGTTTCCTGAGTCTTATAAAAATAGTTGACTCCCTCCTGCTCTCCTTCCCGCATATCTCTGGTAGTGGCAGAAATAGACACCGCATAACAATCCCCATGTTTTGTCAGCAGTTCCTTTAACACAGTTCCTTTTCCGGCTCCGGAAAATCCTGAAATGACAATCAAAATTCCCTTTTTCATATGAAATCCCCTGCATTTTCTTTTGGTGGTTTTTGGCCATTTATTATGAGCTACACCTGTAACTGCCCCGTATTTTCACAGTTACACTTATTCAATGTTCTGAATCTGTTCCCTGATCTTCTCAATTTCTGTTTTCAGCTCAATGCCGGTATCCGAAAGCTTCAGATCGTTTGCCTTAGACAGAATCGTGTTGGCTTCCCGATTCATTTCCTGTACAATAAAGTCCAGCTTTCTTCCGATACTGCCGCCATTCTGTAATACTTCCCGCATCTGCAGCACATGGCTCTTCAATCTGACGATTTCCTCATCCACACATACTTTGTCTGCAAACAATGTCACTTCTGCCGCAATCCGGTTTTCATCGATTCCACTGCCTTCCAGCATATCTGCCACACGCTTTTCCAGCTCTGCTTTATAGTTTTGCACAATTTCCGGACTGCGTGCCTCAATCTGTTCTACCAGTTGGATCATATGCGCCAACTTTCCGTCCAGATCTACATACAACTGGCTGCCTTCCCGTTCCCTTGCGCTGTTAAACGCTTCCACGGCCTGCTTCACATTACACTGTAACAGTTCCCAAAGCTCTGCCTCATCTGCCTCTGCATGTCCGATATTCAGCACATCCGGCAGTTCGGCCAGTCTGGATACGGTCATGTCATCAGGAATACCAAAATCCTTTTCCATCTGATGAAACACATCCATATATGCCTTTGCCACATCTGCATTATAATGTAGATCGATACCCCGATCGGTATAATCCTCATAGGTGATAAACATATCTACCTTCCCCCGGCCCACGTCGTCCTTGACCAGGTTGCGAATGGCAGATTCAAACATATTCAGTTTTTTCGGCAGCTTGATGGACAGATCCAGATACCTGTGATTCACTGACTTCATTTCCACAGTCAGCTTGCACTGTTCATTCACAGTCTCATAGCGGCCAAATCCGGTCATACTATAAATCATGTTTTTCTTTCCTCACGTTCCGACACACAAAACCAATCCATCACCGTCTCATATCATTGCAACGATCTCTGTTTTGATCTGTGTCACTCTGTCTGCATCAAGCTGTTTTTTCACCCAATCTGACAGCTTACATGCATTATTAGATTATAAAACATCCGTCCCGTATAGTCAATTACTTTTCGCAAATCACTCTGCAATCTGCGGGCAAATGAACCGTCTGACAGTTACAAGCAAAATCTTCCCGGAATCCTGCCTCCCGACAGTTACAAAATCTCTAATAGTTCCTCTTTGCTTAAATGATGAAGGCTGTCATCCAGTCCTTCTAATATCTGCTCCGCCAAATTGTACTTTCGTTCCTGCAATTTGACGATCTGTTCCTCTATGGTTCCTTTTGCAACCAGCTTATACACGGTCACCGGATGTGCCTGCCCGATACGGTGGGTTCGATCTGTTGCCTGGTTCTGTGCTGCCACATTCCACCAGGGATCATAATGAATGACAATGTCCGCCGCAGTCAGATTCAACCCTGTTCCCCCTGCTTTCAGGGAGATCAGAAAGACTGGCGTATCATCCTGCTGGAACCGGTCTACCAGACGCTGACGTTCCTCTTTTGATGTACTGCCGGTCAGTTTGTAGTAAGCAATCTGCAATTCTCTCAGACGTTCCTCGATCAATTCCAGCATTCCTGTAAACTGGGAAAACAGAAGCAGCTTATGCCCTGATTCCACACTGCTTTGCATCAGTTCCATGCAAGTGTCCAGCTTTGCAGATCCATCTGCATACCCTTCCAGGCACAGACGGGGATCACAGCACAGACGACGCAGACGGGTCAGCTGTGCCAGAATCTGAATCTGGTTTTTGTTGTACTCCTCCGTGGTCTGGTGCTCCAGCTGGTTTCGCAGCTGCAATACGTATGCCTGATACAGCTGTTTCTGGGTTCCTGCAAAGACACTCATAACCGTTTCCTCTGTCTTAGGGGGCAGGTCCTGCAGCACATCCCCCTTTAACCGACGCAGAATAAAGGGTCTGGTCATTCTCCGAAACCTGGTCAGTGCCTTTTCATTCTGCTCTTTGACAATGGGAATTTCGTATTCTTTCCGAAATGTTCCATAAGAATACAAAAATCCGGGCATCAAAAAATCAAAAATACTCCATAACTCACTGAGCCGATTTTCAATAGGGGTTCCGGTCAATGCCACACGATGGGCAGCCTGTACCTGCTTTACTGTCTTTGCATTTAAAGTGGCATGATTTTTGATATACTGGGCTTCATCCAGTATCATATAGTCAAACTTCATGGTACCGTAGACAGCCTCATCCCTGCGCAGCAGTTCATAAGAGGTGATCAATATCTCATCTCCCTCTGCCCGCCGCAAAAGTGCCTGCCGCTCCTCTGCGTTTCCTGTAATGGGCAGAACCTGCAACGCAGGGGCAAACTTACCAAACTCATGCTCCCAGTTGTACAGCAAAGATGCCGGACAAACTACCAGAGAGGGACCGGTTCCTTCCGGACGTGCCAGAAGCAGTGCGATCACCTGCAATGTCTTTCCCAAACCCATATCATCTGCCAGAATTCCATGAAATCCATATTGTTCCAGCGTCTTTAACCAGTAAAATCCTTCTTTCTGGTAAGGACGCAAAATGGACTCTATGCCGTCTGGAATGGGAAGGTCAGCAGTGTGTATCTGCTCAAACCGTTCTGCCAGATTCCGAAAAGCTCTGTTTCGTGCAGAAACCAAACTGTTCTGATGCTGCAACACATCCTCCACATACATGGCACGATAGGAAGGTACGGATAGGATTCCCTGCTGTAACTGCTGTTCTTTCAATTCCAAGCCACCGGTCAGATCATCCAGCGCAGACAATGTTTCATCTTTCAAGTTCAGAAAATCCCCATTCTTCAACCGATGATAACTGCGCTTTTGCCGGTAGCTGTCCAATACCGCCATCAACTCTGCCGGATCCACCTGTTCCAAATCCAGTTCCAGATTCAGCAAATCCCCCTCCAGAGAGACCCCGATCCGGTTTTTGCCGGACTGCAACGTTTTTACACGGCTGACTTTGTCTGTCACATACACCTCTCCAAAGGTCTGCATCACAGGCAAGCCCTCGGTCAGAAAACGCCATGCGGAATCTGCATCCGGTGTGATCAGTCCCTGTCCATCTCCTCCACGGAAGAAATACTTGCTGATGGCATGAAAAACCAGCAATTCCCCTGCCTCGTCTCTTTGGAGAGACTTTGCAGATGATAAATCTGCCGTCTGCTCTGCCAAAGGGTCAATTTCCTGCTCTCCATAGCAATACAACAGCTGACAGGTCAGCATCCCATCTGGCTGTTCATCCAGATAACATTTCGTTACCAGTCGTTCCGGATAATATTGACGCAGTGTCACATCTTCTTCCTGAATGTCCAGATACTCCTGAATGGCAAACAACACCTGTCTGCAAAATACCGGCATATCTTTCTCATTGATGTCCAGCTTTCCACATTCCGGATAGCCCCGGTTCACCAGAGAATCCAGAAACAGTCCCACTGCTTTCGTATACTCCGGACTACAGCAGTAAATGGCATCTCCATAAGATACATACAGCCGCTTCGCTCCACGAAATACAAACAGATTCCCCGGCAGTTCCATATGAATGCCGTCACTGCCTTTCTGCAAAAAACGTACCGGAATTCTGGGATCTTCCTGTTTCACCTGCTTTGTACCGGATACCTGATTGCTCAGATAGCCATAGAGATTCTGGCTGTTATTCCCCACATATTGTTCCTCTGTGGCAACCAGTTCCCCCTCTAACAGTTCCATCACCTGATCTGCCAATGCACCAGAAAGAGACAACTGTTTGCGTTTCCGTATCCGGCTTCCCGGAAAAGATCCGGCATCGCTTTGCCCCATCACATCCACCGCACCGGTGATCACATCACACAATTGACGTGACCGTTCCTCAAACAGGGAACGGTCTAGCATCAACACAGTATTTTTTCCAAAGGTCACATTTTCCTGTTTTTGCACAGAATCCGCAAATGCATTCAGATCCTGTATCATATACATTTTATCCTGACCGATTCGCAGGCTCAGTTCTGCTTTTTTTCTGCCCAGTACGAGCTTTGGTTCCAGATACAGTCTGGATTTTCCAGCCGCCACTGCATTGTTATAGTGAAACTCTGTGTATTCCTGAATCAGTCTGGTTCCGGCAGGAGATGTTTTCACCGCCACATCCTCCTGCGGACTGTTTTTCAGCCATGCCAAGGCAGCCGCCACCCCATGTCTGCACAGCCGCCTGGAAGTACCGTCCTGACAGGAGCAGGAAAAACTGGCAATGGTTCCATCTGAGATCTGGAGCCTGACCCGGTTCTCCTCTGCCTCTGCTGTAATTTTGTATTCTCCACGCCAGAAGGTCTCTACCTGACCTAACGACACCATATGTTTATAATACAGACTTCGTCCCTTCTGGTATTCTCCAAAAGAATTTGCCTCTCTTTGAATGACATCTACTGTAAGTCCTGCCATAGTCCTTCTGTCCATGCTCCCTTTGCGTCACTACATTCATTTTATTGGTTTATTTTTGAACTGCTTACATTCTTTCCGGCGCAGTAAATCCAAGCAGTTCAATACAGCATTCCAACACCTTTCTGGTGAGACTGATCAGTGCAATATAACCTGCCTGCTTTCCGGCATCTTCTTCTGACAGAATCTTGGTGCCGTGATAGAACCGGTTAAATGCATTGGCAAGTTCATAAATATAGGCACAAATCTTATGAGGTGCCAGTTCGCCGTAAGCCTGTCCTATCATCTCCCCAAACCGGCTCAAACTCAGCATCAGATCCTTCTCCTCCGGATTCTGTGGTGCCTGCATCTTTGCATCCTCTACACGATTGCCGTTCTCCCCATATTTCTTCAAAATAGACTTGATTCGTACAATGGTATACAGAATATAAGGACCGGTGTTTCCTTCAAAGGAAATGAAGCGGTCTAAATCAAACACATAATCCTTCGTCGCCTGATTAGACAAATCACCATATTTCAACGCTGCCAGTCCGATGGTCTTCGCAGTCTGGCGCATCTCCTCTTCTTCCATGGTACGGTTTTCCGCCATCTTTTCATAGACCGCTTCCGTAATGTCTGCGATCAGCTTCTCTAAACGCATGACGCCGCCTTCTCTGGTTTTGAACGGCTTGCCATCCCGTCCGTTCATAGTACCAAAGCCCAGGAACTGTAGATCATTTTTCTCTTCTACAATACCGGTCTTTCTTGCGGTACGGAATACCTGTAAGAAATGCATCTCCTGACGCTTGTCTACTACATATAAGATCAGATCCGGATCAAACAGCTTCTTTCTCTCTACGATGGTAGCCAGATCTGTAGTGGCATAAATAGAAGCACCGTCTGACTTTAACAAAATACAGGGCGGTACTTCCCTGGTATCCTCTTCCTCTGCCACATCTACTACCAACGCACCATTGCTGATATGGGCAAACCCGTCTGTCTTCATCTGTTCAATCATGTCCGGAATATAAGGCTGTGCATCACTTTCCTTCTTCCACAGATCAAAATGTACATCCAGATTGTCATAATTCTTCTTTAAATCCGTGACAGACACATCCATAATGTGATTCCACAGTGCAGTATATCCTCTGTCTCCCTGTTGCAACTTGACCGTGGCATCATGGGCCTTTGCCGCAAATTCTTCATCAACTTTGGACTTACCACTGGCACATGGATAAATCTCTTCCAGCTCGGAAATGGTAAAGGGTGCTTCCTCCGGATAGTCACCGGTATAACTCTCATCAAAATAAGGCAGATCCGGCTTTCTCTCCTTCACTTCCTCGATGATCAGACCCATCTGTAAGCCCCAGTCGCCCAGATGCACATCTCCTACCACTTCATCTCCCATAAAGCGGCAGATGCGCTTGATGCTCTCGCCAATGATGGCAGAACGCAGATGTCCCACATGTAATGGTTTTGCCACATTGGGACCACCGTAATCAATGACAATACGGCGGCTTTGTTCCGGCTTACTTGCCCCATACTGTGCATCTGCTCCCATCTGTTCCAGATGGGCAGCCAGTGCCGCACCGCTGACTTTGATGTTGATAAATCCTGGCTTTACCACTGCGATTTCTTCAAACAATGGATTGTCCTGCAGCTTTGCCACTACTTCTTCCGCGATCACAAACGGTGCTTTGTGATACTGCTTGGCACCCGCCATGGCGCCATTACACTGATATTCACACAGATCAGGACGATTGGAAACAGTCACCCGTCCCAATGTCTCCTCGTACCCGCATGCCAAAAAAGCTGCGGACACAGTATCTGTAATCACTTTCATCAAACTATCCATATATCCTCCAACCCATCTTACATGATGGCACTGTTGTCCTGAAACAGTGCCCTTTCTTATGTAATAGGAAATTCCTATTAGGTAACAGAAAATTCTGTCACCCAAAAAGTGCTCCGCACGAGGATGCGACCTCGCGCTAAGAAAACACGTCTATCAGCCGTTCCCTGCCTCTTACTCAATGATCAACAGAAACTCCTGACGCTCTGACTCATGACGATCGGTATCTGTTACCCAGTACTGCAACGGATAACTGCCCGGTGTCCTTACATCATAATATCCGGTTACTACCAGATGCTGATACAGCTGATACTGGTCATCCTTATCATCTGTCACCGATTCAATA
>JAFTGN010000032.1 GCA_017457865.1 Lachnospiraceae bacterium
ATAATTCATTTTAGATACCTCTCTGTTCAATAAGATTTTTACTAACCCTGCAAAGTCAGTAATCTTATTTTACACTGAGGTATTTTTTTCTCAACCTTCTTTCTTGGAATTCCCTATACTTGAATTATACAGGAAGCTCCTTGCATTTCTTTCAAGTTTGACATTTGCGAAACTATGACACCGAACGCCTTCTTCCTCAAAATTTTTGTTTGAAAAACACGCTCTCGCTTCGGTTACGCGTAGTGGTACTAATGTTTTTCTTCGCAATGCTCGAAAAACAAAGTACCAACGCTCCACAGAGTTTTTCAAACGTAAAAATTTTGATGGCGCAGGCTGTGTGTAATCAAGATTGTGCAAGTACAGCAAGAAAATTTGTTGAATTGCAAAACGCTCAAAAACTTTCATCCGTGCTGTCAAGGAAAGCAAATGTCTGTCTTTGATTTACTCTTTCTTGTTCTTCAGTTCTAAAATTCACCATTCTATCTCCTGCTCATGCAAGGAGAGAATGGGTGCTGGACTATATCCGATTCTTCACACTACTCTGTAACTGGTACAAGGTGTTGAGTGCATCAATCGGTGTCATATGGCTTAAGTCCAGTTCTTTGATCTGGCTGATGATGGTATCGTCTTTCACTGCCTCAAAGATGGACAACTGGTTGGAGTCTACTTCGTCCGGGCGGCTGACCCGCTTTCTGGAGGCGGGGATGGTGGCGTTTAACTGGGCCACTTCTCTGGCTCTGCTGGCAATGTCCGCATCGCTCAGTTCTTCTACCAGCACTTTTGCCCGGTCAATGACTTTGTCCGGTACCCCTGCCAGTTTTGCCACCTGGATGCCGTAACTCTTGTCTGCGCCACCTTTGACAATTTTACGCAGAAATACGATGTCATCTCCCTGCTCTTTCACCGCAATGCAGTAATTGTTTACCCCTGGCAGTGTGCCCTCTAATTCGGTCAGTTCATGATAATGGGTGGCAAACAAAGTTTTGGCGCCTAACTGTTTGGCGTCAGAAATGTATTCCACCACCGCCCATGCAATGCTCATTCCGTCAAAGGTACTGGTACCACGTCCAATCTCATCTAATACGATCAGACTGTTTTTGGTGGCATTGCGCAAGATGTTCGCCACTTCTGTCATCTCTACCATAAAGGTACTCTGTCCACTGGCCAGATCATCGGATGCCCCTACACGGGTGAAAATCCGGTCACAGACAGAAATGCTGGCACTGTCTGCCGGTACAAAGGAACCGATCTGTGCCATCAGGGTAATGAGCGCCACCTGCCGCATGTAAGTGGATTTTCCTGCCATGTTGGGACCGGTAATGATGGAGATCCGGTTTTTCTGCAAATCCAAATACACATCATTTGCCACAAACAGATCATTTTTTGTCATTTCCTCTACCACAGGATGTCTGCCGCCTTTGATGTCGATCACACCTTTGGTATTGATTTCCGGCTTGACATAGCGGTTTTTCTGTGCCACGCTCGCCAGAGAAGCCAGCACATCCAGGCAGGCAACTGCCTTGGCGGTCTGTTGAATCCGCAGTACCTCCCCTGCAATGGTATCTCTGACCGTACAGAACAACTGGTATTCCAATGCGTACAATTTATCCTCTGCTCCCAGAATCAAATCCTCTAATTCCTTTAATTCCGGTGTAATGAAACGCTCCCCATTGGTCAAGGTCTGTTTTCTCGTATAGGTATCCGGCACCATGTTTTTAAAGGAATTGGACACCTCGATATAATACCCGAATACTTTATTGAACTTCACCTTCAATGTTTTAATGCCGGTGGCTTCCCGTTCTCTCGCCTCTAACTCACTGAGCCACAGCTTACCCTCTGTTTTGGAACGGCGATACTTGTCCACATCCTCATGAAATCCATCTTTGATGATCCCCCCTTCCCGCACAGTCAGTGGTGGATTGTCATCAATGGCACTGTCGATCAGCTGGTAAATATCCTGTAGCTCATCAATATCCTCATACAACTGACACAGCAGAGGCGTCTTCATGTCTTTTAACTGTTCCTTAATATGAGGCAGCATTTTCAGAGAAGAACGGAAGGCGATCAAATCTCTGGGGCTGGCGCTCATGTAGGTGATCCGGCTGATCAACCGCTCCAGATCATAAATGGGATTTAAATATTCTCTGATTTCCTCCCGTACCATGTACTGGGAAAACAGTTCCTCCACTGCCTGCTGCCGTTCTAAGATCTTGCCACGGTCAAGAAGGGGCTGTTCGATCTGGCTGCGCAGGAGGCGGGCCCCCATTGCGGTCTTGGTCTGATCCAGTACCCACAGCAGAGAACCTCTCTTCTGTTTTTCCCGCAGGGTCTCTGTCAGTTCCAGATTTCTTCTGGTAGACGTGTCCAGAATCATAAAACCGCCATTGCGGTATGGTTTCAACGCCGTAATATGGGGCATTTCATTTTTCTGGGTCTGGTACAGATACTGCATCAGTGCACCGGAACTGATCAACCCCACCTGATATTCCTGTAATCCCAGTTCCTCTGCTGTCTCTGTATGAAAATGCTCTGTCAGCAGCTTTTTACAAGTATCCTCATCAAAATACCAGTTTTCCAGCGCACTGTGGGTAAACACCAGACGACCTTTCAGTCCATCCAGATCTGCCCCGCTCATATAAAAGGCTTCGTTGCACACAATCTCCGATGGAGAAAATTTGAAAATCTCGTCTTCCAAAAGTGACAAACTGTCTACCTCTGTCACATAAAAATCACCGGTGGTCACATCTACGATGGAAATGCCAAACAGCTGCCCTACATACGCAATGCACATCAGATAATTGTTCTTAGATTCATCCAATGCGGAAGCACTGAGCAGTGTCCCCGGTGTCACCACACGGATCACCTCACGCTTCACCAGTCCTTTTGCCTTCTTCGGATCCTCCACCTGCTCTGCAATGGCAACTTTATAGCCCTTCTGCACCAGCCGGTTCAGGTAATTTTCCACTGCATGATAGGGCACACCGCACATGGGGGCCCGTTCCTCTAAACCGCAGTCCTTGCCGGTCAGAGTGATTTCCAGCTCCCTTGATACCGTCAGGGCATCCTCAAAAAACATTTCGTAGAAATCCCCCAGACGGTAAAACAAAATGCAATCCTTGTACTCTTCTTTTGTCTCTAGATACTTCTGCATCATCGGTGAAAGTGCCACGTCTATAAACCTCTTTCTTTATTCTCTATACTCTGAATACGACAGCAACCCTTACAGAAATTTTCTGCAAGGGTCTGGTCATTGATTGTAACTGTTATTGCAGTATTCCAAGGTAATAAAATCCCTTGGATTCTTCCAGATATACCGGAACCAGGGTACCGATCAGGGATGGTTCCCCTTTGAAGTGTACCATCACGTTGTTGCTCAGGCGTCCGGTCAGGTAGCCTTCTGTTTTCTCATCTACCCCTTCTACCAGTACGGTCTGGGTAGTGCCCACATCCCGTCCGCTCATTTTGGATGCGATCTGCTGTACTTCTGCTAACAGCCGGTCAAAGCGGTCATGTACCACATCTTCCGGTACCTGATTGTCCATGGTGGCAGCCGGTGTGCCTGTCCGCTTGCTGTAAATGAAGGTGAAGGCGCTGTCAAACTGTACCTTGCGCACCACATCCAATGTTTCCTGAAAGTCTTCCTCTGTTTCTCCCGGAAAGCCGACAATGATGTCTGTGGTCAGGGAAATATCCGGGATTTCTCTGCGTATCTTCTCTGCCAGCGTCAGATATTGTTCCTTTGTGTAATGGCGGTTCATCCGGCGCAAAATCTCGGTACTGCCAGACTGCAATGGCAGGTGCAGATGACGGCAGATTTTTTTGGATTCTTTCATGACCTGAATCAACTCATCTGACAAATCCTTTGGATGAGAAGTCATAAAGCGAATCCGCTCAATGCCTTCTATCTTTTCCACTTCCTGTAACAGTTTGGCAAATGTCATGTCCGCATCTTCCTGCACTTCCGTGTCATATGCTCCATATTTCTTGCCGTAAGAGTTGACATTCTGTCCCAGAAGCATCACCTCGATGACGCCGTCTGCTGCCAGTTCCCGGATTTCCTGTAAAATGTCCTGGGGATTGCGGCTGCGCTCTCTTCCCCGCACGTAAGGCACGATGCAGTAGCTACAGAAATTGTTGCAGCCAAACATAATATTCACACCGGATTTGAAGGAATATTTCCGCTCTGCCGGCAGGTCTTCCACAATCTTGTCTGTATCTTTCCATACGTCAATGACGGTCTTTTCTCCTGACAGGCGGCGGTGGAGGATTTCTGCCAGACGGAAAATGTTATGGGTGCCAAATACCATGTCCACAAACCGGTAACTCTTCTGGATGGTCTCTACCACAGAAGGTTCCTGCACCATACAGCCGCACAGACCAATGAGCAGTTCCGGATTATGCTTCTTTAAACTATTCAGATAACCCAATCTGCCATATACCTTCTGGTTGGCATTTTCCCGGACAGTACAGGTATTGTAAATGACCAGATCTGCCTGATCTTCCTTTTCAGTCTCCACATAGCCGATTTCTCTGGCAATGCCTAACAGTTTTTCAGAATCCTTGGCATTCATCTGGCATCCCACGGTCAGGATATGAATATACAAGTCTCTTCCCAACGCTTCCTTCTTCTTCTGAATCAGTTCCCGGCACTTTGCCATAAAGTAACGCTGGCGCAGTACCTCTTCCTCCGGCACCTGCCCGGAAATATCAATCTGGCTGATATCAAACTCACGAAACATGTTTTATTATTCTCCATTCTGAAGTACGATTCTATTCAGATCATGATTCCTTACTGCCGCCACATCATAGCGATGTTTTTGGAAGCACCTCTGTCACGTCATATCACCGTTTCTCTTTTCACTGCTGTCTTATCCTCTAATCTGTCCATCTCCGTAGATGATGTACTTGGTGGAAGTCAGTTCTTTCAATCCCATCGGGCCTCTTGCGTGAAGCTTCTGGGTGCTGATGCCGATTTCCGCTCCGAATCCGAACTCAAATCCGTCGGTAAAACGGGTAGATGCATTCACATATACCGCAGCAGCATCGATTTCATTTAAAAATTTCTGTGCATTGTGATAATCTTTCGTCACAATGGCTTCTGAATGTCCTGTATTGTATCGGTTAATGTGGGCAATGGCCTCCTCAATGGAATCCACTGTCTTGACAGACAAAATCAAATCCAGATACTCCGTGCCCCAGTCTTCTTCTGTGGCAGGCTTCATGGATGCCTCTGCCTGTACTGCCCGTTCATCTCCCCGCATTTCCACGTTCTTAGCAGACAGTCGCACTGCCATCTCTTTGATAAATGCAGCCGCAATGCTGCTGTGTACCACTACAGACTCACAGGCATTGCACACGCCGGTACGCTGGGTCTTGGCATTTTCAATGATGTCCAGTGCCATATCAAAATCCGCACTTTCATCTACATATACATGGCAGTTGCCTGTACCGGTTTCAATGACCGGCACAGTGGCATTTTCCACCACTGCACGAATCAGTCCGGCACCGCCTCTCGGAATGAGCACATCAATATAGCCGTTCAGCTTCATCATCTTTGCCGCAGTCTCTCTGCTGGTATCGGTCACTAACTGGATGCAGTCTGCGTCAATCTGTTCTGCTTCCAATGCGTCTCTGATGACTTTTACGATTGCCTGATTGGATGTAATGGCATCACTGCCCCCCTTTAAAATCACCGCATTGCCTGCCTTAAAGCAAAGTCCAAAGGCATCTGCTGTCACATTTGGACGGGATTCATAGATAATGCCGATGACACCAAGGGGCACACGCTTCTGTCCAATGGTCAGACCATTTGGACGGTTCCACATAGACAGCACTTCCCCTACCGGGTCTTCCAGTGCCGCAACCTGACGCAGTCCCTCTGCCATGCCTTCAATACGGGCGGTGGTCAGCTGCAGACGGTCTACCAGAGAAGGGCTCATCCCTGCTTCCTTTGCCCGCTCTACATCTATCTTATTTGCCTCAATCAGTTCCTCCCCATGTGCCACCAGTGCGGCTGCGGTCGCCAGCAGACCTCTGTTCTTTGTGCCGGTGTCCATACAATTCATCTTTGCAGCGGCTGCCTTTGCCAATCTGCCCATTTCCAGTAAATCCATGTTGCGCTCCCTTCTCTCTTCTCAATCTAGACAATTGCGAAACTCTTTAAGCAGACCCAAAACAGCCTGCACATCAGAAATTTTTTCATTTGAAAAACTCTGTGGAACGCCGGTACTTTATTTTTTGAGTGAAAAACGAAAAAAATATTAGTACCGTTGCGTAGAACCGAAGCGAAAGCGTGTTTTTCAAATAAAAATTTTGATGAAAGGCGTTCGGTATCATAGTTCCACAATCGCCTACTTTTTCAATCAGGCAATTGTCTGATTTTCTTCTCTGTTACAATCCAGTTTAAGATTCTGTCATGTGGCTCTACAGGCACTGTGGGAATGATCTGTGCCGCGTATGCCACTGCCACAGTCACACAATCCGGGTGCTGTGCCAGATATTTGTCATAGTAGCCGCCACCGTACCCCATCCGGTGACCGGCTTCGTCAAATGCCAGTCCGGGAAGGAGCATACAACTTCTTCCCTCTTCCGGAGTGACCACCGGACAACTTTCTTTTGGCTCTAAGATGCCAAAGGCTCCCGGTTGTAAGTCCTCCATGCCGGAGATGGCATAAAACGCCATCTGACTGCCTTCTACACGAGGCACTGCCACAGATCGTCCTTCTGCCAGCAATGCCGGAATCCATTCCCTTGTCTCTACCTCTGTCCAGCAGGATACATAGAGAAAGATACGGTCTGCCTCCTGAAATGCTGGCACTTGATTCAGATTTTGAAAAATCTGCCGACTTTTTTCTGCCCTGTCCGGCACTGCCTTTCGGATGGCACTCATCTGTCTGCGCAGTTCTTTTTTTGCCTCCGCTTTTTCAGATGCTTGTCTGTTTTCTGTGATGCTGCTTTGACTGATACTATTTTCAGTGTGTCTGTTTTCCATACTTTTCATCGTGACGTTTCTTTACATTTACCTTCCTGCCATCTGGATACTGAATCGTAATGGTTTCCAGATTCCCGCGAAGATTCCGCTTAAACGCCTCTACATACTCTTTCCGCAGCCTTGCCTGTTCTTCCAGTTCTTCCGGTGTAATGGTGCCTTCTATCTTTTTATGATACAACTCATTGATCCGCTGAATGTCTTTTTCTGTCATACAGAACCTCCTGTATTCTTTTCAAACCTTATTATACATGGGACACATCCCAAACGCAACTCGTTCTTTCAATAATCCATATAGTCTGCCAGCACAAAATCCTTCTTTTTGTGGGCAGAGAATAAAGTGCCCACATCCTGTCCGTCAATAATTTTCAAAATATTATTGATATTATCCCCGTTTGCAATGACCATATCGGTTCCTGCATCACATGCCAGACGTGCCGCATCCAGTTTTGTAAACATACCGCCGGTTCCTACCTCACTGGAGGAAGTGCTTTTGCCCATCTGAAACAGTTCTTCTGTCATCTTTGGCACATAGGAAATGAGCTTTGCTTCCGGATTCTGTTTCGGGTCATCGGTAAACAATCCATCAATGTCCGACAACAAAATGAGCAAATCTGCCTGAATGAGTGCTGCCACACAGGCAGACAGATGATCATTGTCCCCAAAAATGGAGAGCATCTCCAATTCATAAGTGGCTACCGTATCATTTTCATTGACCACAGGAATCACACCCAGTTTTAACAGTTCCTGGAAGGTATTCTGGATATTGATGCGGCTCTGCTCCCGCATGATCACATGCCGTCCCATCAGAACCTGAGCCGCAGTCTGTCCGTACTCGGCAAACAGTTTCTGGTAAATCATCATCAGTTTTGCCTGTCCTACAGCAGCCAGTGCCTGGCGCTGTGCCACACTTTCCGGCACAAGCCCCATTTCCTTCCGCCCCACTGCAACAGCCCCGGAAGACACCAGTACCACTTCCTTTCCCCGACTGCACAGGCTTGTCAGAACCCGCACCAGCCGTTCTGCTTTCAGCAAATCCATTCCTCCCTGAGGGTAGGTCAAAGAAGAAGATCCAATCTTAATGACAATTCTTTTTTTCTCTTTTAATGCTTCACGTATTGTATTCTGTCTATTTTCCATTTCCGTTTCCTGACTTTCTCACTGTATCCTCTCGGTTCTGTGCAATCTCTTTTGACACACTGTTTTCATTGACACTGTTCCCGTTCCATCAAATCCCTTCGATGGGTCGGTACATTTTGCCGATGATTTCAGCGGCTTTTAAGCCGTCCATGGCTGCCGAAGTAATACCACCGGCATATCCTGCCCCTTCCCCACAGGGAATGATTCCCTTGATATTACTCTGCAACTGTGCATCTCTGAGAATCCGTACAGGGGAAGATGTACGACTCTCTACCCCTGATAATACACTATCATACCGGGAAAATCCACATATTTTCTGTTCAAAAGATGTTATGCCTTCCACCAGTGCCTGATACAGCACCGGTGAAAACAACTGGTGCAAGGCTCCAAACCCATATCTGCCCCGAATGTGAGGCTCCACATCTCCCAACGTCCTGCTGACTTGCCCTGCCTGAAAATCTCCAAACAACTGTATGGGGACCGCACCGCCGCACAGCTGGTAGGCATATCTTTCCAACTGCCGCTGGAATTCCACCCCTGCCAGTACGCCGCTGCCACCGAAATCTTCCGGTGTGACCGTCACAATGATGGCACTGTTGGCATTGCCGCTGTCCCGCTTTCGGTAACTCATACCATTCACTGCCAGCTGATTCTGTTCTGAGGACGCATTGACCACATACCCTCCGGGGCACATACAAAAAGAGTACACACCCCTGCCGGAAGAAGTTTGTTTCGTCAGCTTATAAGGAGCAGGTGGCAGACCTGTCTCTGTACTGCCATACTGAGACAGATCGATCATAGACTGAGGATGCTCCATGCGCAGTCCCACCGCAAAAGATTTTGCCTCCATATGAAAGCCCCTTTGTTCCAACAGGGCAAAGGTATCTCTGGCACTGTGACCGATGGCAAGCACCACACAGTCTGTCTCAATCCAGTCTCTGTGATTGACCTCCACTGCACGTACCTGTCCGTCTTCGATACGAAAATCCGTCACCTGGCTTTCAAAACGAATTTCTCCTCCCGCTTCTGTCACCTGATTGCGGATGTTTTTCACCACATCCCGCAAAATATCCGTTCCGATATGGGGCTTGCTTTCATATAAAATATCTTCCGGCGCCCCTGCCTGTACAAACAGTTCCAACACCTGTCTGTTCCGGCAAACAGGGTCTTTCACCATGGTGTTCAGTTTCCCGTCTGAAAAGGTACCGGCACCGCCCTCTCCAAACTGTACATTGGAAACCGGGTCTAAGTTGCCATCTGCCCAGAATCGCTCCACATCTCTGGTGCGCTCCTCTACCTTTCTGCCCCTCTCTAATACAATGGGGCGGTATCCGTGTCTGGCCAGCATCAGACTGCAAAACATTCCTGCCGGTCCGAACCCAATGACCACCGGCGGGTGCGCCATCTGTTTCCTGCCTTCTGTGGGAAAATGATACTGCTCCACCGGTGCCACTGTCACAGAAGCAGACTTGCACTTGCTGACGATCTGGGCTTCCTTCCCCTTCTTCAGCTCCACATCCACTGTATAAATGGCAAACAGTTCCGGCTTCTTTCTGGCATCAATGGATTTTTTGCGAATGGATATGGTATCGATCTGTCCATCCTCCACCCGCAGAATCCTGCACACCTTCTGCCGTAACATCTCCTGACTGTGTACTGCCGGTAACTTCACCTGGCTTACTCGTATCATACGCCTTTCCTTTCTAAACCTGTTTCCATCAGGCAACTACGAAACTCTGTGTCAAAATTTATATTTGTGTATGCAAAACGCAGGAAGTTTTTTAGAGTGCTGTCTTCGTACGCAATATGACTTTTTCAGGCACGCTCTCGTCTTCGAATCATTCGTAAGAATGATTAAAACAGTAGCGGATACTAAGTAATTCTGAGACATAAAGTCTCCGAATTACAAGTACCGACGTTTTCAAGAGCCTGTAAAAGTCATATTTGCCTCCCTTGCCAGCACTGATGAAATTTTCTGAGCGTTTTGCAATTCGACAAATATAAATTTTGTTAAAAACATTCTATGTTATGCCTATGGAATCCTGTGGCGGGCCGCCGCCCGTCCGGCCAGAATGCCGCTGCCCCATGCGAAGTGCAGATTGTACCCACCGCAGATGCCGTCTACGTCTAACAGTTCTCCGATCAGATACACGTTTGGCACCAGCCTGGACTGGAAGTCAGCGGTCAGTTCTCTGGTATCCACGCCACCGGCACACACCTGGGCCTGTTCATAGGCATTGCTGCCTGTAATCTCTATCTCAAAGGCTGACAGTTGCTGATACAGTTTTTCCAAAAGTACCTCTTTCTGTCCCCCTGTCTGTCCTTTTTTGTCATATGCTTTTTCCGGAAGTCCTGCTGCCTGCAAGACTACCGGAATCAGTTTGGCTGGCAATAGTCCTGCAAGCCATTGATACGGGGTGTGGTGCCCCGGGCTTCCTGCCACCGACCAAAGCAGTTCTCTCGCTTTTCCTTCGGGCATGTCCGGCAGGAAACCCAAACTTGCCCTTACCTGCCTGCCTTCTGTCAGTGCCTTTGTGGCAATGCGGCTGACCTGAAAGACCGGAATGCCGGAAATGCCGTACTCCGTCAACTGCAGTTCTCCACGCTCCCGTGCCTGCTCCTGTCCGCCGATCCACAAACTGACGGTACCCATGCACCGCACTCCTGCCCACTGTTTCAAAAACGCCCCCTGACTGCGCAGCTGCACCAGCGCAGGATGCACCGGTACGATCCGGTGTCCTAACTGCTTTGCCAGTGCATAGCCGGAACCGTCAGAGCCGGTTTTGGGGGCAGCCTTGGAACCACATGCCAGAATCAGGGCATCACATTTCATGGAAAAAGGCTTCTGGATGCCTTTCTCCGGAACCTGCTTTGCCTTTCCCTTTTTCTTTTGTTCTGGCTTCTTTTGCTCCGGCTTTGGCAGGTCTTCCCTCACTTCTTCTGTACCGTTCAGTACCAAGCCATTCTTTTTCCAAAGAATTTCCGTTACTTCCACCCGGTAACGCACCTGAATGCCATAGGCCTGTACTGCCATCCGCAGTACCTCTGCCACAGAAGCTGCCTGATTGGAATATGGATACACATACCCGTTTTTGTCTTCCGCATACAAGCCCAGTCCTGCAAAAAAATTCAAACAGTCCTGAGGGCAAAACCGGGTTAGAAATTCCGCAAGAAACGGCGGATTCTCACCAAAATAGCAATCCGCCGTCATCATTGTATTGGTAAAATTGCAGCGACCGTTTCCGGTGGCAAGCAGTTTTTTCCCTATTGTTGTTGTATGTTCCAAAATGGTTACGGCAGCCCCTTCTTTTGCTGCCGCAATGGCGGCTGCAAGCCCGCTGGCTCCGCCGCCGATGACTGTCACATGTTTCATACTGCCTCACGTTTCGTTTTCCTGATCGCTCTAAGTTCAGATGCTTCCTAACACATCATTGTCATACATGCTTCATCTGTTTGGGATGGCTTCGTCCCTTCACCGTTACATCAGCTTTAACTTCTTGCTGATGCGGATGAGCAATGTACCGCCCGGCATCTGACGCAGTTCTTCTTCTGTGACGATTTTAAAGAAAATCAGCAATGCTGCATAAACCAAAACCGCACATCCGATGGCAATCAGTGTGGCAATAGAAGCCTGCCCTGTCATCTTCCGAAGCAGACGGTAAATCACATAAGCAACAGCCCCCATCATCACAGCCGCAATGCCGGGTTTGAAATAAATCTGAATCAAATCCTGCTGGTAACCTGTATATTTATAAATAGAGAAACAGTTCAATGTGGCCATCACCATACCAAATACCAGATAAGACAAAATCACACCGTAAATGCTCATATTGGCATACCAAAGCAGACCGCACAATACACCTGTATGAATGATCAGGGAAATAACGGAATTTCGCACCGGAATATTCAACTTGCCGATTCCCTGCAAGATACCATTTGTAATGGTAGACAAAGAGAATAACACCACTGCCAGACTGCCCACTGTCAAATACAGACCGGCACTACTCTGATCAGAATGATACAACAGCTTGATGACCGGCGTACCAAGTACAGTCAGACCTGCTGCTGCCGGAATGGCCACCAGCATGGTACACTTTAATACCACTGCAATCTTGCGTACCACACCTGCCTGGTCACCGGACTTCTGGGCACGGGTAATGGCTGGAACAGAAGATGCCGCCATAGCAGATGCCACTGCCACCGGCACATGTACCATCAACAGATACTTACCCGTGTAGGCTCCCCACAACTTCTGATACTGTACGCTGTCTGTCATATAATGGCTGTAAATTCCATTATCTAAAATATCAATCAAATTGTACACCGCCGTACTTAAAATCACCGGTACGATGGTTGCCACCAGAATCTTTAAAATCTGACCATAAGAATCCGCCTGGCTGTTTCTGTCCTTGCGCATCATCTTGCGGAAGTGTCTCTGATACCCACCATAGAGAAACAGGCAGAATAACATACCAGCCAGGGCACCACATCCGGTACCGATGGTACCACCGGCCGCACCCCATGCATATTTATAATTGTCTGTTCCCAATGTCAGGTCTGTGGCAGTGCCAAATCGGAACAGATAATAAGCCGCCAGAATGCTGACTACCGCATTGATGATCTGCTCTACCAGCTGAGACACTGCTGTCGGCATGGTAGACCCCATTCCCTGAAAGAAGCCTCTGTACACACCCAGTAATGCCACAATCACAATGGCAGGTGCCAGAAAACGCAGGGAAATATATGCCAATGGGGTATTGACAATGGTATTGGCCAGGAACTTTGCGCCAAAGAATGCGCCTGCACCAAAAATCAGAGAAATGGTCAGGGCAAAGGCAAAAGTCACCTTCATGATTCTTTTGATATTTCGATATTCTCCATTGGCTGCCTTCTGGGATACCAGCTTGGACACTGCCACCGGCAAACTATAAGAGGACAGCAACAGCAAAATCTGATAAATGCTGTAGGCACAGGAATAGTATGTATTGCCTCTGTCCCCGATGATAGCCGTCATAGGGATACGATACACCAGACCAATGATACGCACCAGAATTGATGCAATGGCCAGAATTCCTCCCTGTATGATAAAATTATTGGTATTCTTTTTCTTACTCATAATAGAAACTTCTCCATCCTGTTCTTTTGCATTTCATCACCGACCAGAACCTTTCCAAAACAACGGTTCTGAATGGGGACTGCATTTCTGTTACCGGGTAATGCCCAGATGTTCCAAAATCTCTGCCTGCTTGCGCTCCATGACCACACGTTCCTCTTCTTCCATATGGTCATATCCCATCAGATGCAGCATGCTGTGGGCAGTGAGAAATGCCAGTTCCCGCTTTTCACTGTGCCCATATTTTTCTGCCTGCTCTGTCACCTTCTCCACAGAGATCACGATATCTCCCAACATCAGTTCCCCTGTGTCCGGATCAAAATACTCTCCCTCTGCATCTTCTAACCCTTCAAACTCTGCCGGTGTTTCATAATCCACCAGCGGAAAAGACAGCACATCCGTGGGCCGGTCAATCTGACGAAACTCTGCATTGATCTCCTGAATCCGTGCATTGTCCGTCAGCACCACGCTGACCTGTGCCTCATAGGGGCATTCCTCATAGTCCAGAGAGGCTTCCACCACCTGTCTTATGATCTCCTCATAGGGCAGGTCTAACTGTTGCTCTGCTTCATATTCTATCTCAATTGTCATAAAACTCCTCAATTCCGAAGCGTTTACGCTGCAGACACAAGCCAAATTTCAAATTCAGCATTGCATCAGGGCAAATTTGTGACGCTTCGGCACAAATTGCCAGTGTCGCATCCTCGTGCAGAGCACTTTTTGGGTGACAGAATTTTCTGTTACCTAATAGGAATTTCCTATTACATAAAAAAGATGGCAGCATCTCATCCCCTGTTTCTTGGTGCAGAAGACTCACGGTCTGTCGCATGCTGCTTCTTCGCCTCCCGCTTCTCATAGGCGTCATATGCCTTGACGATCTCCTGTACCAGCGGGTGTCTCACCACATCCCGGTGGTCTAAATAGCATACCCCGATGCCATCCACCTTCTTCAGCACATGCAGTGCCGTATCCAGACCGGACTTCTGACCGCTTGGCAAGTCTTTCTGGGTCATATCACCGGTGACGATGACCTTGGACCCAAAACCGATTCGGGTCAGGAACATCTTCATCTGGGCCGGTGTGGTATTCTGGGCTTCGTCCAGAATGATATAGGCATTGTCCAGGGTACGTCCTCTCATATAGGCCAGAGGCGCCACCTCTATGGCACCACGCTCACACTGGTGCATGTAGCTTTCTGCCCCCATAATCTCATACATGGCATCATAAATAGGCCGCAGATACGGGTCAATCTTGCTTTGGAGATCGCCGGGCAGAAATCCCAGCCGCTCTCCTGCCTCAATGGCAGGACGGGTCAGGATAATCCGGCTGACTTCCCCGTTCTTAAACGCCTGTATGGCCATGGCAATGGCCAGGTAGGTCTTTCCGGTACCTGCCGGTCCTACCCCAAACACGATCATCTTCTGACGGATCATATCAATATACTGCTTCTGTCCCATAGTCTTAGGCTTAATGGGCTTGCCATTGATGGTGCGGATGATCACATCCCTGTCAATTTCCAGAATCCGGTCATCCATCTCCTGAAAAGACAGAGACAACGCATAATCCACATTCTGTTCTGTGATGGCATTGCCACGCTTTGACAACTCGATCAGATTCTCAAACACGCTCTGGGCACGCTTCACCATCTGCTCGGCACCGATCAGCTTTACCATGCCATCTCTGTATACCATCGTCACATGCAGGGTGCGCTCAATCTTTTTGATATAAGCATCAAACTGACCAAACACATTCTGCTGGTGTTCTGCCGGTACATCTATCATTGTTTCTACAATCGCCATTGATACTAATTGCTCCTTATGTGTGCTCTTCTACTGAAATCTGCCTGTATGTACCGATGGATTTCCACAATACCAACTCCCCCTGGCAGATACAGTCATTTTCCCGTAATGTTATTGTAACATTATTTTGAATTATTTCTACCCCTAAATTTTCTAATTGGGATAAATCCGCATAAATTTGGTATTCTGCCAGTGCCTGCAGCTGCTCATCTGTGTAAAAAAAAGACTCCTTCCGGTAAAATCGCTGCCGCACGGTACCATAATACACCGGCAGATAAAAATTATCCAGCAGACAAAGCTGACCCGTTTCTTCCACCCGGTCAAATTCACGTTCCCCCACAGGCAGGAATGGCAGCAGCTGGATCCGCCAGCCCCCAAACATGGCAAACCACCGCTTTGCTTCCCTGTCATAGACTCTCCGACTGCCGCTTCGCAAAATCTGCCGTTCATAGTGTGTGCGGTATTCCACCACAATATCCCCGTCTGCCCGCACTTCATGGGTGGCTGCCACGCCGCCTCCATCATCATAGATGGTCAGCAAACCGGAAATGAGCACATCTCCCTTTTGCACCTGATCTCCCACATGTACCATGGGTGTACCGGCTCTGGTCACAATGGAACGCACCCTTCCGTCAAAATCCGCCACCAGATCTGCCGGTTCCGTTTCCTTTGCCGTCACAGACACCCCGGTGTCATTTTCCTTGATCTGCACCACCAGTCTGGTGCCGTCAATTCGTGCCGACACCCATGTAATGTCTTCATACTGGTTTCGAATGGCTTTTTCCAGCTCTTCACAGGAAACCGCATCCCGCTTCATTCCATGAGAAATGCCGGTGGATGCCACAAACTGTAGCAGGGTATCCTCCGTATATCGGTGATTTCCTTCCACATCGATGGCCCAGATATGATCAGACATGAGATACAACAGCACAAAAAACAGGGTGATGCCCAGAATGGCACCCTTCCGTTTCCTGTGTCTGCGCATGGCAAAAGGTGCCCCATACCGATGCAAAACCCGCACTTTGGTTCCGGTCTTTCTTGCCAATGGACGAATCTGCAAAAAATCCTGTAACAGCATACAGCAGGTGTTTTTTTCCCTGCCATACCGCAGATCCCAGATGGCATAGCCTTTGTTGTGACATAAATTCAAAAATCGCTCTGGCGCAATGCCCTCCAGACTTACTCTCACGTAACCGGATATATAACGATACCAGAAATTCAAGTTCCATCCTTTCCGGCAGAACCATGCCGCTGTTCAAATGAAATTTGCCGAATGTACCCGGTGATCCGGATGGTCTCCTGATGATACTCCCGGATACACAGGCACCGGCCCTCAATCCGCAGCCGTCCTTCCTTCCCCTGGACCCGAATCAGCAAATCTGTATATTCCAGCAGATTGCGAAAATTCTCCACAATCATCATCCGACTCCCGATCAGATGAATGGACATGGTCTGTAACAGCGCATCTTCCGGCAGATCCAGATGATCAGATACATATTCTGCACTTCTCCGTTCCCATCGCTCAAGGTTCATGTATTCCATCCCCTGTCTGGAAAATTTTTTTCAGACCATTGCGAAACATTCATCCCGAACGTTCTCCCACAAAAATTTTTCATAAAAAACACGCTCTCGCTTCGAATCATTCATATGAATGATGTTCACAGCAACGGTACTAATATTTTTTCGCAGATAGCTCAAAAATAAAGCACCGGCGTTCCACAAAGTTTTTTCATGAAAAATTTTTATTGTACGAACTGTTTACTAGTCTTGCCAAAGAGTTTCACAATTTCCTGAAAATGTCTCTTTTTAATCTATGTCAGTATATCAAAAAAAATTCCGGGAACCGAAGTCCCCGGAATTACCGTATTCATTAATTATACTTACGCTTTCTGGCAGCTTCAGACTTCTTTTTACGTCTTACGCTCGGCTTTTCGTAATGCTCTCTCTTACGGATTTCCTGCTGAATGCCAGCCTTTGCACAGTTTCTCTTGAATCTGCGTAAAGCGCTGTCAATGCTTTCGTTTTCTTTTACAATTACGTTTGACATAAGCTCACCTAACCTCCCTCCAGTTGTGTATTGTGCATCATACAACTGATTGGGTATTTTCCATAGCACAAGTTTCATTATACCATGTTTTTTGCACTCGTCAACCCTTTTTTTGCATTTTTTGCAACTTTTTCTGATATAAAGCATTTACATAGGCAACCAGGCTGGTGACGAAACGTCTCCACAGCAGAGTTTTCTTATGCCAGCTGTGCCGCAGCCAATTCTTTTGCCTTCTCCAGGGCTGCTTCGATGCCTGCCGGATTCTTACCGCCGGCCTGTGCCATGTTTGGACGGCCACCGCCGCCGCCGCCAACCAGTGCGGCAATGCCCTTGATCAGATTGCCTGCATGGGCACCTGCTTTGACCGCATCCTCTGTGGCTGCCGCCAGCAGATTCACCTTACCGTCTGCCTCTGATGCGATGACCACGATACCGGAACCGATCTTCTCCTTCAGCTGGTCGCCTAAGTTGCGCAGTCCGTTTCCATCTACGCCGTCTGCTCTCACTGCCAGCACCTTATAGTCACCCACTGCAACTGCCTGAGACAGCACATCGCCTACCGCTTCATTGGCCAGCTTGCTCTTCAGGCTTTCATTTTCCGCAGACAGCTTCTTCACTTCCTCTAACAGAGACTCGATCTTATTCACCAGATTGGCCGGAGTTGCCTTCGCCGCCTTTGCTGCTGCAAGCAATGTCTCCTCCTCCTTCTGATAATATGCCATCAATCCCTCAGAGGTCAACGCTTCGATACGTCTGATTCCGGCAGCCACACCTGCCTCGGAAATGATCTTAAAGGAAGCGATCACACCGGTATGATCCACATGGGTACCACCACAAAGCTCTGTGGAGAAGTCTCCCATTTTCACCACTCGCACGGTATCTCCGTACTTCTCGCCAAACAGTGCCATAGCACCGGTCTTCTTGGCATCCTCTAAGGACATGACCTCTGTTACAACCTGTAAGTTGGCTGCGATCTCTGCGTTCACCAGTTCCTCTACACGGGCGATCTCCTCAGCAGTCATGGCCTGGAAATGGGTAAAGTCAAAACGCAGTCTGTCCGGTGTCACCAGAGAACCAGCCTGCTCTACATGAGTACCCAGTACCACACGCAGTGCCTTCTGTAATAAATGGGTGGCACTGTGGTTCTTACAGGTCAGAGCACGTCCGGCTGCATCCACCTTCAAGGTCACTGTCTCTCCTACGGTAAACATGCCCTTGGTCACATGTCCCACATGGCCAACCTTACCGCCCTTTAACTTGATGGTATCTTCTACTGCAAACACCCCATTGTCTGTGACGATCACACCGGTGTCGCCCTGCTGACCACCCATGGTGGCATAGAATGGTGTCTCATCTACAATAATGGTACCATGATCTCCATCTGCCAAAGCCTGTACCAGTGCATCCTCTGTGGTCAGCACGGAAATGGCAGACTGTGCCTCTAACCGGTCATAACCGACAAATGCAGTGGTAATCGCCGGATCGATCTCATCATATACAGTGGCATCTGCACCCATGTAGTTAGAAGTCTTACGAGCCTTCCGGGCAGCTTCCTTCTGTGCCTGCATGGCTGCCGCAAAACCAGCCTCATCTACGCTAAGTCCCTTTTCTTCCAGAATCTCGATGGTCAGGTCCAGAGGGAATCCATAGGTATCATATAATTTAAATGCGTCCGCACCATCTAATACAGTCTTGCCCTCAGCAGTCATAGAAGCCTCTAACTCTGCTAAAATAGCCAGCCCCTGATCGATGGTCTTGTTGAACTGCTCTTCCTCCGTGGTCAGTACCTTGAAGATCATATCCTTCTTCTCTTCCAGCTCTGGATAACCGTCCTTGGAAGTCTGTACTACGGTATTGCTTAAGTTTGCCAGGAAATTGCCCTGAATGCCAAGGAGACGACCATGACGTGCCGCACGGCGCAACAGTCTGCGGAGTACATATCCTCTGCCCTCATTAGACGGCATAATTCCATCAGATAGCATAAACGTACAGGAACGGATATGGTCTGTGATGATACGGATGGATACATCCTTCTTGGCATCACTCTTATAAGGAGTATCAGACAATTCTCCTACGTGCTTGGTCAGTGCTTCCAATGTATCCACATCAAAAATAGAATCCACATCCTGTACTACAACTGCCAGACGCTCTAACCCCATACCGGTATCAATGTTCTTCTGTACCAGCTCAGTGTAGTTGCCCTTGCCGTCATTGTCAAACTGGGTAAAGACATTGTTCCATACTTCCATGTAACGGTCACAGTCACAGCCTACGGTACAACCAGGCTTGCCGCATCCGTACTTCTCTCCACGGTCATAATAAATCTCAGAACATGGACCACATGGACCAGAGCCATGCTCCCAGAAGTTGTCCTCCTTGCCGAAACGGAAAATCCGCTCTGCCGGAATACCCTGCTGCTTGTTCCAGATTTCAAACGCTTCTTCATCATTCTCATAAATAGAAGGATACAGACGCTCCGGATCCAGTCCCACTACCTCAGTCAAAAACTCCCATGACCATGCAATGGCTTCCTTCTTAAAATAATCTCCAAAAGAGAAATTCCCCAGCATCTCAAAGAAGGTACCGTGACGTGCGGTCTTCCCGATGTTCTCAATATCACCGGTACGAATACACTTCTGACAGGTGGTCACTCTGCGTCTGGGGGGAATCTCCTGCCCTGTAAAATATGGCTTCAAAGGTGCCATACCGGAATTGATGATCAGCAAGCTGTTGTCATTATGAGGTACCAGAGAAAAACTCTTCATTGCCAGATGATCCTTGCTCTCAAAAAACTCCAGGAACATCCTTCTTAATTCATTTACACCGTATTTTTCCACGATTTGCCTCCAAATATAAAACTCATGGTAATGATTCAGGTACTTGCGAAACTCCGTTTACACTTTGATCAGATGACTGCGTACGCAACATGTCTTTCAAAGGCACGCTCTCGCTTCGGTGTAGATGTAACGGATACTAAGTAATTCTGAGCCATAAAGCCTCAGAATTACAAGTACCGACATCTACAAGAGCCTTTTCAAGACATGTTCGCCTCCCTTGTCATCTTAATCTACAATATCATTCGGAGTTTCGCAATTACCTGTTACCGCTCATGTATAAAAGGAATCTGAGTGTCAGGGGAAAACCTTGACACTCAAACGATAAACATTTTCTTACAGATTTTAACATATTGAGGGAATGATTGCAAGTGATATTTCCTTATTCTCCGGCTTCCATCCCTTCGCACACTTCTCTCAGCTGGGAGAAGGCATATAGGGGTAAATTCAGCAGATGCGCCTGCACCCGATAGTCCGACATGGAAGTTCGGATGCCAAAAGGCAACTGGTAGTTGGTGATAAAACTCTTCAGGCTTTTTGCATTCAGGTTTTCTTCTGCTTTCACCTCGATGGGAATCACATTTCCGCTATACTGCAACACAAAATCCACTTCCCCTTTTGAGGCTTCCGCAGACCAGTAATAGGGAACCAGATCCAACTCAGATAAAATCTGCTGACAAATATACTGTTCTGTCAATGCGCCTTTGAATTCCACAAAAATATCATTGCCCTTCAGCAGGGTCCTGGCATCCAAATCTACCATTGCCGCCAGCAATCCTACATCCACAAAATACAGTTTAAATGCAGAAATATCCTGATATGCCTTTAAAGGAATGCCGCCTTTTTTCACTCTGCCTACTTTATGACAAAGACCACAATCGATCAGCCACTGAATCGCCAGTTCAAAATCCTTGGCTCTCGCCCCTTCCCGTAAGACGCTGTATATAAACTTCTTGTTCTCCTTTGCCAGCTGGGAAGGGATGCCGTCCCAAACCATCTGGATTCTCGGAATCACCGGAGTGGGAGCATGTTTGGAAAAATCCTGCTCATAAGCAGAAAGCAGTCTCTGATGCACACGACGGACATTCTTTAAATTTTTATCCTTCACATACGCATTCACCGCCGCTGGCATACCACCCACAAAATAATAATTTTTTAACAGGTCAATGTATTTATCTTTAAAGGCGGTCATCAATTCAAAGTCCTGCTGTTGCAATAATTTGAGCAGCTGCCCGTTTTCTGTTGCTTCCAGAAATTCTGTAAAAGACAGAGGATACAATTCCATACTGTCTACCTTTCCAACGGGAAAAGAAGTCCCCGCATGCATGGCAATTCCCAGAAGGGAACCTGCCGCAACAATATAATAAGAATGCCGTTCATCCTCACAAAAATATTTCAGGGATTGTAATGCAGCAGGCACTTCCTGAATTTCATCCAGAATAATCAGCGTATGTTCCGGCTCAATCTCCACATCACTTTCCACTGCCAGTCCCTGTAGAATCCGCTCCACATCAAAATCTCCCGAAAAAAGCCTCTGCATCCTTTCATTCCGGTCAAAATTGATATAGGCACATTTCTCAAAACACGTCCTGCCAAATTCCTTCATCAACCAGGTCTTCCCTACCTGACGTGCGCCACGGATGATCAATGGAAGTCTGTCCGGATCATTTTTCCATTCTAACAGTTTCTGCATGGCAAATCTTTTCATAGAATTCAGCCCTCTCTTCCATTCTTACTAATATAGACAATTGCAAAACTATGATACCGAACGCCTTTCATCAAAATTTTTATTTGAAAAAATTTCCGATGTGCAGGCTGTTTTCTGTCCTGTGTAAAGAGTTTCGCAATTGTCTAATTCCTACTCATATGCAAAGCATAACCGATTTTATGCAGAAAGTCAACCAAGAAAATGTAACTGATGTACAAAAACTCGAACGAGAAAATGTAATTTTTTTACAGAATCTCGAACCAGAAAATGTGTGATTATTCCATAACCCCCAGCAAAAACTATTTCTTATATGCCAATTTTGGACGTTTTTCTACGTTTATTTTTAGATTGTAAATAGTTATTACGGGTAACGCATATCCGCTTTCTTTTTGAATATATATTCTCTTATTCTTGCATCAACTTATTGTATGAAGCTAATGCACGTTCCTTTTTTATATTTTTTTTATTTTCTTCTACTATACATTCGGCAAGTTTATTTTTTATTTCTTTTATTTTTTCATTATCAAGTGATGTCAGATATTTCAAAAGCCTTTTATCGAGTTTTAAGTTTGTATATGGTTCATTGTTCAAAATTTTATTCATAATTTCCCACATTTCTATCTTATCATCTAATGTCATATTTTCAATTGCATGATTTATTATCATAAGTGCAATTTTTATTTTGTCATCTACTTTTAACCTCTTTTTCTGTCTTGTTTGATTTAACTTCTCCCTTTTTTTCATATAGCTTTGTGTCCGTTTTCTACCTATTTGCAATTCTGTAATTTCTACGGGCTCAATAGATTTTTTAATATTTTTGACAATTGGGACTTTTATCAACTCTTTTTTTTCCATACAAATTCCTCCCTGCGCTTCAATTTCACTTTCAAAAAAGTGTTTTCAGCTATAAAACATAGTTTTAATTTTCGTACTAGCATTTTATTACAGAAGAATAATATCTTTGAATGAAATCAATTCAAACTCTCCTTCTTTTAAATCCCTAATTCTATATTCTACCGCTTCATCGCTAGCCTTCTCTATTACCGGAACCTCTTCGCATCTTTCTTTAACTTTTCTGCTCTCTATTATATACAGCACTGGAAAAAAAGCCTCATATGAATATGAAGCCCCTGCAACAATTTCTTTTATTGCATTATATTGTTCCTCAGTTATAACTCCACTTTCAAACTTTTTCTTTGCCCCATTTAAAATTCCAACTATATTATTCTGTATTTCTTGTGTATGCCTATCCCTTGTTCTGATCTGTTCTAAAAATCTTCTACAAATTGTTGCTGGATTCGAAGTTGGAGGTTGTTGTAGCGAATTAAACTTAGTTGTACACCATACATAATGTGTGTTTGCATAATATTCTTTTGCTATCGTATAGGCTAGCAATGTTCCTGCCGAATATAAAAACGGACTTTTTCTAATGTTCAATTTCATCTTCCTTTCTTCATTCGAATTAACTTTTTCTAAATTTCCTCGGTCTAACCTGATTTACAAATGATGCAAAAATCAATGATAAAAACATAAATTTTATTCCCTCATTTGAAAGCTTCAGCATATAATCTATTATTCCCATCTGCTCTACCTTACCAGATAATTCTCCTAGCACCCCAAACAATACAGCGTCCCTATAAAGTATATTTTGTAAGTGGTTTACATAATATAGTACTGACATTTCCAATGATATCTCCATATAGTTGATAAGCAACAATAACAATGAACGCCCCAGATTTGCAGATGGTTGCTGTATATCTCCCAACACAATTAATGCAAGTAAATATGTAACCGTATCACACAAACAGTAAATCATAACTACAATCACAGATATAGTTATAATCATGCTACTTTTATTGCTTGTAAGAAACCAATAAGCAACTATCGGTAAAATCGCTTTTACCAGCGTAATACACTCTGCCACAAACCGTTGTTTTTCCCAATCCTGTTTTCCTAGCGCATCTTTCAGGAGAAGAAATGGCAAAAATACATATCTCAACAAAATCAATCCCAATCTCATGCCTTTTGCAATAGAGAAATATCCTTTTTGTTGATCATACCGTTCTATCTCAGCACGATAACTTTTCAACTCCTCTACCTGTCCTAAATAAGAAACCCGATGCCCCATCTTTAGAAGTTCTACATATTGCGCTAAGATTTCTTTGGCATACCCCATCCTCTGACTACATGCTGAATCATGAATCACAAAATATATATTCTGCAATTCACACATATCAAATGTTTCTGGTTCTAGCTGTCTCCATTCCAGCAAAGCATTCCCTATACTGGCAATCGCAATCCGAACACCCAGTTCAAATGGCATTCCATATTCTCCCGTTCCGACAATTGGAATTGCTATATTCCTTATATTCATTTGTCTTTTCACTGCTTGAATAATATTTGTATAGCAATTTTCCAGTTGAAATATACGTGAACTTGAGATTACTTTACTGTTATCCTGATCATTTTTTGCTCCAACCACATGAATTACGTATTTACACAAGTTATACCCACCTGTAATCACCGCTTCTCCACGTTTACACCGAATCATACTTTTTTCTTGAGAAGTTTGCAATTCTTCGCAAATCAATTCCCCAAACGGCTTATTTTGATACCGTATCGCCTTATGTATTGCGCCATCTACTCCCTGATTGCTTCCCATCAGTGTCGGATTTGCAGCATTAACAATGGTATCTATATCATGTTTAGTCAAAAATTCCTGGTCTGCAATATTACCACATACCACTTGCAGATGTTCTACAAATCGGATTCCTGCAATCGCACGTATATTTATCGTTTCTGTTTTATTCACTAGAAGCTCCTTTTATTATTTTCACAGTATGAAATATAGTATCTGTTCTATGCTTCTTTTTACAAGTGGTAATTTTCTTGATAATATCGAATTATATTCTCCTTCAATTTTTCATAATCACCATTTGGATACGTAACACACTTCCAGTTTCTCAAGTCTGACGGCAGTTGCAATACTTTATCCTCTTCTGAAATCAACAGTACATCTTTATTTAATCCCATTGCCAATCCTAATTCAAAATATACATTTAAGTTATCTACATCCACCTTAGCAATCACGAATCTGCTTCTTTCTATTCCATTTCTGATGATTTCTAAAAGTTGGTTTGAAGTTAATATATTATCGGCTCGAACACACTCAATTCCCAAAAACTCTAATGCACTTTTAATCCCATATTTATATGCGTGATCATTCTCGTCATTTGCAAAAAATCGCATTACAACAAAAGCTGCTCTTCCATCAGAATTTATTGGTCTCCCCATTGTTTCAGAACGCACATATATCAGCATCTTTTCAATAGCTTCTAATGCTTCTTCTCTGATACCATATTGTAATAAGCTTGCTCTGCAATTTGGACATATATTTCCAGCCAGCATTCCTAACTTTATATCTTCTTTTTTACCACAAAAATCGAACATACATCCTTCTGAAGGTACATGAACCATTCGCATTTCCATGTTCTCGTTCAATTCTCCCTCAAAATTGACAGATGCTTGTGCTATTTGATACATCAAATAGGTTCTCAATGAGGGTGGGGAAAATATACTTTCCCATTGATCCGTTGTAATTACGGCATACCACAATTCTTCATGAGAAAACCAATTATCATCAAAGGGTTTTTCAGTAATATAAATAACATGTGCCTGCTCTCCTAATAAATGATATCCCTCACAAAACTGCTCCCAATTAATCTGCTTTCCTTCACAAATATCTATGTCAGCATCACATTCCAGTCTATATAAAAAATAATTCTGTATACCATTTAAACTTCTTACTGCACGTTCAATTTTCCCCTTCAAGTCTTGACTAGAATCTCTATAAACCTTTACAATAATCTCCATAAGTTGATTTCTCCTTTTCGTACTATTTTAATTTTTTCGTTTACAGTATGTTTTGTGATATTACAATTCAGGTATATATTTCCATTATACAAGATCGCCAATGCTTTTGTAAGTAGTTTTTATTATTGTTAATATACCCTTTGTTCCTTAGCAATTTTTATTACAACCTGAATTAATCTATCAATGTCTGTCTCTGTTTCAAGCACATCCCAGTACGGCCTTAAATACGAATACCGTTCCTTATCATTCTTTATCTCATCAAAGATCTCTTTTGCCATATAACCTGTACTTCCTAATGGAATAATAATTTTTCCATCCTGTTTTGCAATTTCAAATTCTTCTCTGCAACCATTAGAATTAATAGTATGGTTTTCTCCGGTCATATCATTTGTTTGCAATTTATTTCCAAATAAAAACACTACAATTCCAACATCCTGTAACATGTCCTTACGATATTTTGCATGACGTTCTTTTTTCTCCTCTTCTTTACTAAAGTTCTTTGGAAAAGGTCTCAAGCAAAGATATTCGTCCATATGTTTAAATTTGGATACATATATTTCGTCTAATGCGCCATTAAGAATCGCTGATCCAATTCCCAACCCAAACCCTGATGTGATCCGAAAATTTTCGCAAATCAATTGTTTGGCTAGTTTTCTGGAAAATTCTTCTGCTCGTCCCTCATTCCATACTCCATTATACTCGTACGCACTTCCGGATATAAACACATTGTTCATCTTGACTGCACGCTCAATTTCAAGTAAAATTGTGGTTATTTCATCATAAGATTCCACAAAAAACGGTCTGTATACCATAATTTTTTAAATCTTCTTCCCTTAAATCCTGTTTTGCTTTTTCATACCCATACTCTGTCAAATTTTCATATTCATTTTTTTGAACACGTTTAAAAAAACAATAATGTGTGCTAATATTTTCCCCCAGCAACGAACGAATCTGTCCAAGAATGTAATCAAAATTAGGGTCTTCGAAACTAAACCCAATAAAAAGAAATGTTTTGGATATCAAATCACCTTTTAGTGCTGTACGAAATAATGGACGATTATATTCATACAACTCATAATCTTCTTTTGTTAGTACTGCATTTGCCGGATTTGTTGCAATGCCATGCATTTGATATGTTGTGGTCAAGCATTTTTGTAACACTACGACCTAATTTATGCTATAGGTTTATGCAACCCCATAGCGTGCCTCATAAGGCGTTTTATAGTTGTTATAAGAATGCGGACGTACATGGTTATATTGCACATACGCAAATTCTTCCACTGCAGCATAGAGTTCCTCTTCTGTATGATAGTAATGTTGATAAATCAAATCATTCTTTAACGTGTTGAAATATCTCTCCATTGGTGCATTATCATAAGGGTAACCGGCTTTACTCATACTCTGAGTAATACCAAGTCCTTCACAGAATTCTGTAAACTCTTTGGAAGTGTACTGACTGCCCTGATCTGAATTATCCTGAATTCGGCATAATTCAGACTATGCCGAAGAAAAAACTATGCCGAAGTTTTTCTTTGTTGCCTGAATTCTTCACGATAATGAAAGATTCTTCGGCATAGTGTTTTATACTTGAAGCATCAATTCTAAGGAGGTGCTTCAAGATGGATATAAATACTGTCTGCACGTTGCTTATCGATGCATTGAAAGATGCCGGATATAATGATTCCACCATTTTCAATTATCAGGGCGTTGTCAGAAGGTTTAAGGCATTCTGCAAAGAACAGGAGGTTACTGAATACAGCTATGAGATCGGCAATCTTTATGCTGATTTCATAATCAGTCCAAAAACCGGGAAGTTCAGTAAATCACGTTATCATCTTCAGGGTCGTTTTATCCGGCTTATTGACTCGTTCATCAGAACCGGCCAGTTTGATTTTTCAACCACTTCAAGGTCAAGATTGCAACCGGAGAATGCGTATTATCGAAAAGTCTACACGGATTACTGTTCCTATCTAAAAGATGAGTATGAAAACGAGAACACTCGCCATTTTTATGAGTATGGCATGTACGCCTTTCTTTCTTTTCTTGAGAAAAGGGAGGATGTCGTTCAATTAGAAGATCTCACGGCGTCTATCTTCCTTGACTATGTAAAATATTCAAAACCTGAACGCCAAAGAGGAGTTCTTTGTGAACTAAGACAAATCTGCCGGTACCTTGAACGGAATGATCTGCTGGCAGCATTATCAGGTATTCATGCTCCACGACATCATCGGATCATCCCGGTTCTCGAAGTAGAAGAACAAGAGCGTATTAAATCTGTTACTGACGATGATAAAACACCATTGCGTGACTCCGCTATGCTCCTCCTTGGATTATCCACAGGTATCCGGGCATGCGATATAATCAAACTTCGACTGACTGATATCGACTGGCGGAACGATACAATCTCCTGGAGACAAAGCAAAACAGGAAATCTCGTTTGTGTTCCTTTGACCCCGCCTGTGGGCAATGCGATTGCCCGATATTTGACCACACAGCGGCCACATGCCCCAAACGATTACCTGTTTGTGAGACTTATTGCTCCATTTGATCCGCTTTCATGCCATTCATCCTGCTATATGATGGTCAAGCGTATCCTTGAGAGAGCATGTATATCTACTGACAATCGTATTCTCGGGATGCATATGCTCCGGCATAATGCTGCATCAACTATGGTCAGGAATGAAGTCCCTGTTGAGACGATCGCCGCCATACTTGGCCACGTAGATCCCGACACTACAGGAATCTATATCACAACTGACGAAAACAGACTCAAGGATTGTGTCCTTCCCTTCGGTGGTATTTCAAGGGAGGTGCACACATGACAGTTTTTGTTAGCAGGCTGGGCCCTGCAATGTCTGACTTTCTGGATTACAAGCATGCTTTGGGCAATAAATACACATCAGCCTCCGTGTATCTTCGAGAATTAGACCGGTACAATGCTGCACACGGAGATCATCGCACCCTTATCAAAGAGGTCGTTGACGGATGGGCGCTGGAACATGCAGAAAAATCAACTACCAGTGACAGAAGCTGGGTTTCACCGATCCGTGAATTCGGCAGATACCTTGTCAATACCGGCGACATCAGTGCCTATGTATTGGATAATTCATTTATCATCCAACGCTATCATCCGGAAGTTTACCTGATGACAGAGGCTGAAATCCATTGCTTTTTTAAAGAATGTGATCAGTACGTACTCAGGAAAAAAGTTCCGGGCAGGGAATATGTCTTTCCGGCACTATACCGTTTTATGTATTGCTGCAGCGTCAGATCAGCAGAAGCAAGGCAGTTAAAGTGTCAGGATGTTCATCTGGATAAAAGCTATGTCGATATCCTGTGGGCTAAGGCACACCGTGACAGAAGACTGTTTTTGTCAGAAGAACTGACTCAGTATCTTATAGATTATGACGCTGCCATACGAAAGGTATTCCCGGAAAGAGAATACTTTTTCCCCGGTGGGCACGGAGGCATCTGTTCCAGTACTGCTTTATCTGTAAACTTTAGAAATATCTGGCTGTCAGCAGGATTAAAGAGAGACGGAAAAGTCAAGCCCAGGGCCTATGATTTTCGGCATCACTTTGCATGCGCAAATATCATGCGTTGGGCATCGGAAGGTAAAGACATCCACGCAATGCTCCCTTATCTGATGCGGTACATGGGGCATTCTTCGTTGGAAAGTACTTATTACTACATACACCTGATACCTGATTTCTTTCCCCAATACCGCGGCATGACTGCCTCCACAGAAGAACTGATACCGGAGGTGGATGCCGATGAAGTATAAGAGGAAGAAAGATAAAGACTTCTGGCAGATGGCCCGGGCATATCTTCATGATTTTATGCCGGCGGTGCGCAACCAGTCGGATAAGTCTGTGGCTGCTTACAAACAATCCTTGAATTCCTATCTCACCTTTTTGGAAAGCGAGAAAGGGTTAAAGGAAGATCAGGTGACATTTGACGCATTCAGCCGAAGCAACGTTAAAGACTTTGTTGAATGGCTGCGTGAGAAGAAGTACGCTCCTAAAACGATAAATCTGAAATTGACTGCAATCCGCTCTTTCCTTAAATACTGTGCTGATGAGGATTTTGAACTCCGCGGCATTTATAATAATGTCTGCACAGTCAGAAAAGTCAAGGAGGAGAAGAAGCCAATCGAATACCTGCAGCCAGAAGCAACAAAGGCGATACTGGCGTCATATGATACCAGAACAGCAAAGCATCGCCGGAATCGAATGATTCTGATACTCCTTTACGACACCGGAGCAAGGGTACAGGAACTTGCTGATCTGTCGTTGTCATCACTACATCTGGATGTGCCCCATCCTTATGTTACGCTGATCGGGAAGGGGCGAAAAACAAGAAATGTGCCAGTTATGAACAAAACGGTGGCTCATTTAAGAAAGTACCTCGAAGAATTCCATCCCGACTTGACGGAAGCACCGCTGTTCTATAGCCGTCTTGATGGAAAACCTCATCAGCTTTCTACAGACAGCATAAGCCTGATATTAAAAACAGCAGCGCAGACAGCACGGGCTGCCTGTTCAGAAGTACCGGAAAACGTTCATTGTCATTTGATCCGCAAAACAAAAGCAATGGATCTATATCGCAATGGAGTGCCGCTCCCATTTATCATGCAGCTGCTGGGTCATGAAAGTATGTCAACAACATCCGGTTTTTATGCATTCGCAACGCTTGAAATGATGACAGAAGCAATGAATAAAGCCGCCCCGGCATTTGAAGATGACGAAAAAATCTGGAAGAAAGCTGCCATGAAGAAGCTGCTCTATTCTTTGGATTGACACGAAATACTATGCCGAAGAATCTTTCATAATCGAAGAAGTTTGGGCAACGAAGAAAAACTTCGGCATAGTTTTTTCTTCGGCATAGTCTGAATGCACCATAAGCCTGCTTAAATCTATCCCCGGTTGCGACAGGATTGCTTTCTCTAATGTTCTTTTTGCTAAGTCCGCTGTTATATTTCGGTCAGTTATACTTGCTATGACGCTTCGATCATAAAGGTCAATGATTGTACAGTTATAACGCCTGCTGCCATCTGTTAAGAACAGATATGTAAAATCTGTACACCATTTTTGGTTGATTGCTGCTGCATAAAAATCCTGATTCAGTTTGTTTTCATATACCTTGTGTGCGGCAGAGTGTTTATAATCCGGTTTTTTCTTTCTGGAAATTGAGAAAAGACCCATCTCTGTGTTCATGTATTTATGAACCGTTAAACGACTGATATCATATCCTTTGCGGCAAAGATACGCATGCATGGTTCTGTAGCCATCTACGCCGCCATGAGAATGATAAATTTCACGGATAGAGTTTTTGATTTTCTCTTTGTGTTGATGATAATCAGCTTTTCGATTTTTAAGGTAATTGTAATAGGCATTTGGACAAATATTGAGCCTTCTGAGAAGCCACCGCAGTCCAAATTCCCTGTTGTATTTTTGGATAAATCGATAAGCCTCTAATCGATTTCCTTCGCAAAGAATGCCGCCGCTTTTTTTAAAAAATCATTTTCCTTTTGGAGCTCTGCAAGCTGTTTTTTCAGGTTAAGATTCTCCTTCATGTAATCATAATCATTGCGGGCTTGTTCATTTGTCTGGCATTCTGTGCGGAACTGGCTGGTCCAGTTTGATATACTTGCTTCTGATACTCCGTATTCAGCAGCAAGACTTTTGATGGATCTTCCATCTTCGAGATGAAGACGAACCATCTTTTTCTTGAATTCTGGTTCATAGTGTCGGTTCATTTGTAATATACCTTCCTTCCTCTTAAGATTATATCTTATTAGGTCAAGGTGTTACAACAATATTATATCACAACA
>JAFTGN010000033.1 GCA_017457865.1 Lachnospiraceae bacterium
GGTCAGTGTCAATCTGATCGAAGACAAGCTGGATGGATAATACCGTCTTAATGTTTTTGACATAGAATAAGCAATTGCGAAACTATGATACCGGACGCCTTTCAGCAAAATTTTTCAAATGAAAAAATTTCTGATGTGCAGACTGTTTTAGGTCTGTTCAAAGAGTTTCGCAATTGCCTAAATCGTGACACAAGTGAAAGGAAGATGTTATGTTAGGAATTATCGGCGCCATGGATCAGGAAGTGGCAAAAATTAAGGAACAAATGACAGAGATAGAGGTGATTTCCCGTGCGGGAATGGAGTTTTATAAGGGTATCTTATCCGGTGCGGAAGTGGTAGTGGTAAAGAGCGGCATTGGAAAAGTCAATGCAGCGGCATGCACCCAGATTCTGGCGGACCATTTTCAGCCGGAAGCCATCATCAACACAGGAATTGCAGGTTCTTTGTGTGCCAAGATTGACATTGGAGATATTGTGCTTTCTACCGATGTGCTGCATCATGATGTAGATGCAGTGAACTTTGGCTATCCACTGGGGCAGATTCCGGGGATGGATACCTTATCCTTTGGAGCAGATGCAGAGCTTCGCCGGAAGGTAAAGGAAATTTGTGAAACAGTCAACCCGGATATCCATGTATACGAGGGCAGAATCGTATCCGGCGACCAGTTTGTTTCAGAAAAGAGCACAAAGGATAAAATCATATCCTGGACACAGGGGCTCTGTACAGAGATGGAAGGGGCGGCCATTGGACAGACTGCCTATTTGAATCGCATTCCATTCCTGATCGTAAGAGCCATCTCAGACAAGGCAGATGACAGTGCCACCATGGACTATGCGGAGTTTGAAGCAAAGGCAATCGAGCATACCGTAGGTGTGATGCTTGCCACAGCTGCATTATATGCGTAGGAGAGCAGCCAATTCCTGAAAATCCTGTCACAATCTGCCGATATGATTTGGCAAAATTTGTACATCAGATGGATATAATATAACAGGGGATTCCCGTCAGCCCAAGGAAGGGCAACGTTTTCTAAGCAGAAAACAGAAAGGAGTATTCATGTTATATTATCTGGAAAATGGGGCGGTACTGTATATCGTAGGCGCAATATTGTTTATAGGACTTTTCAGCAAATGGATTGCCAATCGTACATATAAATCTCTTCTGCGTCAGACAGAGAGGTTTAAAAATGTGAAGAATATCACACTGAAACAGCTGCGAAACCAATATGAGTCCATACATAAAAATCAAAGAGAAATCCATAATGTACCGGTTTTCATCGAAAAACAGTTGGGACAGATAAAGGTTTGGGGCATGCATCTGTATCGGTTGGAGAATATGGCATTACCAGCGGCATTGCTTTGTTTTTTGTTTGGAGCAGGCAGCAGTCTGGCAGCGTTTCTGTGCCATGGAACAGCAGAACTGATCGTCATTCAGTTTGCAGCAGGATTGCTTGCTGGAATCATTTTGTTGATGTCAGAGTGTTTTTGGGACATTGAGAGCAAGCGGAGTTTATTGTTTGTACAGATTCAGGATTATCTGGAAAATACGATGTACATGCAGTTGCAGACAGCTACTACTGTTACAGAAGCACCGGTCAGAAAAGCCATGCAGGATGATATTTTCATGAAGTCCAGACCGGAATATACAGGCAGGGCAGAAGTGGAATTTAGAAGGACAAGAAAAGAAGAACACAAAAAAGAGCCAGAGAAAAAAGAAACGGGTCTGACAGAAGAAGCACAGGATCGGGATAGAAGTATTGCGTTTCTGCGAAAAAGTCTGGAGCAGATTGCAGCAGCAAGAGAACAGAAAAACAGTACGATGCAATCGCAGGCCGGTAGAACACTTTCTCCGGAGGATGAACAATTGATGGAGGAAATTATCAACGAATACCTGAGAAAGAACTAGGATCATACAAATCATATGGGAAATGTTTTGCGAAAACTGTTCGTATAGTTTTGTTGAATTGGTGGGATTTTTATGGGAATTTCAAGTAGATTGGAATTCACTCTTGAATTATAAGCATTGATTTGTTATAATTTGTGACGTGATACGGGATTTTTTCGTGCGGTCGATTTAGAAAGAGTAAACGATTAAGCAGAAAGCTTGTGTTGCATAGGTATTGTGTATTACAAAAGTTTATATTGAAGTATTAAGGAGAATTACCATGGCAAAAGTTACATTTGATGCTGCAATGGCAACAGGTTTTTATACAGAAGCCGAGATGGAAGAGATGAAAGCTGCTGCATTGGCTGCAAAGGAGACTTTAGTATCAAAGACAGGTGCAGGAAATGATTTCTTAGGTTGGATCGATCTTCCGGTTGATTATGACAAGGAGGAGTTTGACCGCATCAAGGCCGCTGCAAAGAAGATTCAGCAGGATTCTGATGTATTGATTGTGATTGGTATCGGTGGTTCCTATTTGGGTGCTCGTGCTGTGAATGAATTTTTAAATCACAATTTCTACAATAATTTACAAAAGGAAGTGCGTAAAGCACCGGAAATTTATTATGTAGGAAATAACATCAGCAGCACATATGTACAGGATGTGATAGATGTAATCGGAGACAGAGATTTTTCTGTTAATGTCATTTCCAAGTCTGGTACCACAACTGAGCCTGCAATTGCGTTCCGTATTTTCAAGGAGAAACTGATTGCCAAGTATGGCAGAGAGCAAGCTGCCAAGAGAATCTATGCAACAACAGATAAGGCAAAGGGTGCATTGAAGAATCTGGCAACAGCAGAAGGATATGAGACATTTGTGGTACCGGATGATGTAGGCGGACGTTTCTCCGTTTTGACAGCAGTAGGTTTGCTGCCAATCGCAGCAACCGGAGCAGATATTGATGCATTGATGGAAGGTGCAGCAAGCGGCCGTGAACTGGCATTGAACACTCCGTTTGAGGAGAATGATGCATTACAGTATGCAGCAGTGCGCAATATTTTGTACAAGAAAGGGAAGGCAATTGAGATCACCTGTAACTACGAGCCTAATCTGCACTATATTACAGAGTGGTGGAAGCAGTTATATGGTGAATCCGAAGGAAAGGATGGCAAGGGTATTTTCCCGGCAGGCGTAGATCTGACTGCCGACCTGCATTCTATGGGACAGTATATCCAGGAAGGTGAGAGACTGTTCTTTGAGACTGTTATACAGATTGAAAATGCAAAGAAGAATATCTATCTGGCAGAGGAAGAGACGGATCTGGATGGTTTGAACTATCTGGCAGGTAAGCCAATGGATTTTGCAAATAAGTCTGCGATGAATGGAACCATTCTGGCACATACAGATGGCAATGTACCAAATCTGATGGTGAAGATTCCGGAGCAGAATGCGTTCTATCTGGGACAATTGCTGTATTTCTATGAGTTTGCATGCGGTGTATCTGGTTATATTTTAGGAGTAAATCCATTTAACCAGCCAGGTGTGGAAAGCTACAAGAAGAACATGTTTGCTCTGTTGGGCAAGCCAGGGTATGAGGCAGAGAGAGAAAAACTGATGGAGCGTCTGTAATGATAGTACCCATAGAACAATTTTATGATTGCTTTTATGTGAAGGAACAGACTGTAAACAACTGATTTTTATGTGAAATGTGAAGATGGCACCATTCGTCAAAGAGTGGTGCCATTTTGTCTCCTGAAATGGTTTAATCATCTTCTTCAATGACCTGAATTTCCAGTGCATCAAAATCAATCTGTTCGATGAAATGATCTGCGCAAAACCGTGTCTTGGAAACCTTCTGGAATTCTGTGATATTGGCATCCAACCAGATGGGTACACTCAAATCCAGTGCAGAGCAAATCTCATTTAGTCCATGCAGTACTTTTCGAGTTCTGTTCAATTCCCTGTCTTCATTGGTCACCACCACATCCTGCATCAGGTGATTTTCTTTCCATATTTTTCCCCACATACGAAACATATTGATTCTCCTTTGGTCTGTAACAGTAATCGGTCAGGAGAGAAGAATATTCTACCTGACTATATGGGTAGTATAGCCTAGGAAAGAAAAAAAGTAAAGCAGCCAATCGAAATCCACTTAAAATCCTGTCAGATGCTCTTTTGCAAGTCTCATCAAAAGAAACAACAGTACCCCTTCTACAATACAATCTGCCATTTGTACCACCAGAGACAGGTGAATTTCAGACAACTGGGTCATGGAACAGGAAGAAAGGGGGGCAACTACCCCGGTAATGGAAATTTGTCCTGCACAGGGGAGACTTTTTTGCACCCCTGCACCAGGAAACAGAGGATAATTGTGTAAAAAAATTTGTCCTATAGTGGATTCCTTGTCCAGTGCCGCATCAATGGCAATGACCAGATGGGAGGGATATTCCTGTCGGATCTGGTCAAGGGTGCAGGCAAGATTTTCTGCATGAACTGGTTTGGCGAGCGTACCAAACACTATGCAGTCCGGCAGGGTACAAAGAGAAAGGCGATGGCCAATCAACGGACCCAGACTGTCTCCTGTCAGGCGATCGCTGCCAATACATAAAAACAAAATGGGCATAGCGGGGTCTGGCAGGTAAGACAACAGCTGTCTGCCAAAGTTTGCCGCAGAAAAGTGAGAACCTGTGGAAAAACATCGTTCTTTTGGGTTGACCGTATGCCAAAAGGCGAAATGGGAATCGAACATGAAAATGCTCCTTTCTGGTTGAATCAGATAGCAAGAGTATTTCCGACAATGGAAAATTTATGCAGCAGTTTTGGTCGAACGATTTTCACTGTTCGACACCAGCATGTGACAGTATTTGCATGCATTTGAAAGTAGGATAAAGGTAACTTGACCGTGACTGTGAAAGTAATGAACAGTTAGGGATAGGAAGTGTAAAAAGGATGCCTATGAGCTGTTTGAATATATGAGAAGGAGGGTGGAAAAATGAGTGAAAATCAGGAAGTATGGAGTGAAAAAAAGTTGCCCAAAAACATTCGTCAGATTGGAGAAACGGATGGGCAAAACCGTGTGTATATGGAAGATTATGTCTATACATATATTCGAAAAGCTCTGGAAAAACGCAGCAGTCAGGTTGTGTGCGGCGTTCTGATTGGAACATGGGAGACTAAATCCACTGGTAGATGTTATTTTATCAAAAGCGCAATGGTTATGGAAGGACTGCTGTCGGCAAAGGAAAATATGGTAGCAGGTACGCCGTTATGGAAAAAGACAAGAGAATTGGCAGAATATTATTTCCCAGGACAGGATCTGATTGGCTGGTTTTTACATAGTCGGGAGGAGGGTTTTTTTGACCAGACAGAAATGACTTGTATGCATCGGAATTTGTATCCGGAAGGAGAATCGATATTCTTTCTGTTGCAGGAAGAAGATGCCCGGATTTTATTTGGAACGGAAGATGGACTGGAGGCTTCGGGAGGTTTTTACATATATTACGAAAAAAATCCGGATATGCAAAATTATATGCTGGAAACCGGACAGACGATCTCTGAGGAGGGTGCAATAGATGACACTGCCATTGTACAATATCGAACCATTATGCAAGAGCGGAGGAACCAAAAGGGGAATCGTCAGGAAAAAATATTGCGTCGTGCATGCGTCGGACTGGCAGCAGCAGTGGTATTTTTGTCAGTTTACACATGGCAGGGACAGTTTGCTTCCTCGAGAGGTGTGCAAACAGGAAATCAGAAGGAGGAAACGGTAGAGTATTTGGCAGTGGCTGCTTCTGTGTCGGCAGAAGAAGAGACGCGCTTAGAAGAAAGAGTTGCCGATGGAGTCGGTGAAACAGATGCAGAGCCTGGGACAGAACCAGTCATCGAAACAGGAATCGAAACTTCTTTTGAGTCCCTTCCCGCAGAAACGGCATCGGAAACACCTGTCGGTATGGAAGAAACTGGGGAGTCCAGCGGGGAAGCAGGTATAGAAGTCGGCGTGGAAGCGTTCAGTGCAATGGAAAAAAATGGAATGCACTATTATGAAGTACAAAATGGTGATACGCTGGTGAACATTTGCCTGACATTTTATGGCACCACAGATATGCTACCTACCCTTTGCCAGGTAAATGGAATCAGTAATCCGGCATTGATTTATAACGGACAGCGAATTTATCTGCCATAAGAGGAAGATACATGGAAATTGTTGGTGCAGGAATAAAAAAGTATGGTATAATAATACTGATTCAGAGTGAAACGAATTTGGAACAGAAGCTGAATAGGGGAGGAAGAATGGTGGAAAGGATTGACAGATGAAAAAAAAGAGAAAAGACAAGGGACAGCAGATTATTCTGTTTGACGAAAGTCCTGATGCAGTCAAAGAACGGCAGGAATATGAGACCCAATTACATAAGCACAGGAGGCGGGTCCGGATTGGATGGGTGCTTGGAATCTGTGTGGCTGTTGCTGCAGGTGTGGCATATTTCGTATATGATATTGGAAGGACGTTTCACAGTTATGGTGTGGTGTGGGAGGTGAATCTGGAAGGGCAGAGCGTGGAGTTCGAGGACTGGAAAGGCGGTGTGCTGGAATATAGTCAGAATGGTGCCTCCTATATCAATGAAAAAGGGACAGTGGTGTGGTCGGCAGCATACCACATGTCACATCCTACAGTTGTTACCAGAGGAGAGTATGGTTTGATTGTAGATCAGAAAGGTTCTGAGCTGGTGATTTGTAACAGACAGCTTGGTGTAACGGGAACAGGTACCACGCCGACTTCTATTACAAAAGGAGATATTTCCGAGGGTGGCGTAGCGGCAGTGATTTGTGAAAGTGATACGGTCAGCAATATCTATTATTACAAATCCACCGGTTCCCGGCTGGATATTGAAATTAAATCGCCCCTGGAACGCACAGGATATCCTCTGGATTTGGCTGTTTCAAGTGATGGGAAGACTTTGATGGTGTCATATCTGTATGTGGATAGTGGTGTGATGCAAAATAAAGTGGTATTTTATAACTTTGGAGGGGATGCAGATGAATATCTGGCAGGTTCTTTCGAGTATGGTGCCACAGATACCATCGTACCCATTGTAAAGTTTTTTGATGCAACAAAGGCTGTAGCGGTCGGGGACAATAACGTAACATTTTATCAAATTCACACCGTAAGCCAGCAAAAGGTGCCGAAAAAAATGGTGGAATATTCGTTGGAACGAACGATTTTGAGTGTATTTGAAACAGAAGATTGTGTTGGTATGATCCTTTCGGCAGATACGGATCATCCACAAAATACTGTAGTCTTATATAATGCGGAAGGTGAACAGCAGATGTCTGTGGATACCGATCAGGAGTATACGGATGTGTTTTATAATGGACGTTTTGTGGTATTGTATAACCAATATGAGTGCGTGATATACGACCAGAAAGGTGCAGAGAAATTTCATCGTCCATTTGCAAACGGAATCGGTAAGATGGTGGCTGGAGCCAAGTCGAGACGATTTTTGCTCCGAACGGCAGACTATTTGCAGGAGATTTCCTTAAAATAGCGGCTGTCCTTTAAAAAAAATGAAAAAAAATTAGAAAATTTAGAAATTTGCACTTGACAAACATAGTCCTATCAGATATAGTAAAGGTATACAAAAGAATTATAGTTTTTGTAATTAAATGTATGGAGGAAAAATCATGAATAATGCAAAGTTAACCGAGAGAGAAGTACAGATTATGAAGTGTATCTGGGACGCTGATCATCAGCTGGCACTGTCTGAAATTTTGACAGCTGTAAACGAGCGTTTCTTGAACGACTGGAAGCCAACCACAGCTTCTACATTTCTGAACAGACTGGTTCAGAAGGGCTTCTTAAAGCTGAACCGTAAGGTAAGATATTATTCTTACGAAGTTCTGATCACAGAGGCAGATTATCTGAAGGCACAGGCTGACGAGTTCCGCAAGTTCTGGGGTGATGAGTCTGTAAAGATTTTCTTAAGTGCATTAGAATCTAACGCACAGTAATGAGTGGGATCAATTTTTGATCGATTGATGCATGATTGTACATGTACAGGCACCAACTCGGAAGACGGGTTGGTGCCTGTTTCATTTTGTAAGGAAAAGTACAAGATCATATGGAATTCTGCTGATTTTGTGATATACTTACAGTAGATGCAGGACAATTCCCGATGATTACATAATGTCCTGCAGGGAAAAGGAGAAAACGTATGAGTTATTGTGTAGGTGTAGATATTGGTGGAACCACCATTAAGCTGGGAATTTTCACAGGCAGAGGCAGAATAGTAAAGAAGTGGGAAATCAAAACAGACAAAAGTAATTCTGGCAGCCATATTTTGGATGATATCGCCACTTCTATTAAGGTGAAGCTGCAGGAGCAGGGAATTGCCTTAGAGGAAGTAAAAGGAGTGGGGATGGGAGTACCTGGTCCTACTATGGCAGATGGTTATGTGCCGGTTTGTGTCAATCTTGGCTGGAAGGCAATCAATCCAGCAGAATTACTGAGTGCGAAATTAGGCGGCGTGACTGTAAAGTGTGGAAATGATGCCAATGTGGCAACCATGGGTGAAATGTGGAAAGGCGGCGGCAAAGGCTACAAGAATGTAGTGCTGTTCACATTGGGAACTGGCGTAGGCGGTGGTGTCATCATCAACGGAAAGATGGTTGTGGGAAATCGTGGATTGGCAGGAGAGCTTGGGCATATGACCGTAAATCCGGAGGAAACGGACAGCTGTAACTGCGGCAATAAAGGGTGCCTGGAACAGTATGCATCTGCTACTGGTGTGGTAAAGGTGGCAAAAAGAATTCTGGCAGCAACAGATACCGCATCTGCTTTGAGACAGTATGAGACTCTGACTTGCAAGGATGTATTTGATGAGGCAAAAAAGGGCGATGCGCTGGCATTGGAGGCAGTGGATACTTTGGGCAAGTATCTGGGTCTGGTATTGTCTTATCTCACGTTAGGGTTTGATCCGGATGTGTATGTCATTGGCGGCGGTGTTTCAAAAGCGGGTCAGATTCTGATTGACGTGATAAAAAAATATTACGAAAAGTATACAATTCTTTCCAAAGAAAAAGCTGAAATTAAACTGGCAACACTGGAAAATGATGCTGGTATTTATGGAGCTGCAAAGATGGCGATCAGCAGATAAGATGAAAATGTAAGGCGGCAGACTGTAGCTCATACGGGACTGCTGCCTTTTTGTCTGTCGGGGGCGTAATGATAAAAGGGGGGATAGGATGGAGTGTCCATATTGTAACATGGAACTGCCAGAAGGGGCACACTTTTGCCATATGTGTGGTCAGAAGTTGCCGAATATGGCAACAGATGACACCAGGCAAATGAAACCCATCGATGATGACGATACCATAGAAGTGGATTTGTCAGAAGAAACAAAGCGTTTCGACTGGGATACAAAAATATTTACCAGACCGGTGATTCCGAATTTTGTGTTGGACAAAGAAACCTGGCAGGATGAACCTGATCAGATTTTTGCACCGGACTCTGTTGCATCCAGTAAGGTTCAGACAGATGCAGAGCAGGAAACACATGCTCATTTTGACCAGCAGCAGGAAACAGGAGGGCAGGAAGATTTTCGAGATACCGAGGAAACAGAAAACAAAGTCCCTTATAGCAGAGGGAAAAAACTGCTCATTGCAGGACTGGTTTTGGCAGTCATTTTAATTGCATGTATGACAGGTGGCATTTTACATAAAATGAACCATGCTGCGAAGTATGTACGGGATGTAAAACTGACCGATAGTACAGGTACATCTGGATTGTATACTGGATATATGCGGGAGCAGTTGCCGGACGGGGAAGGTACCCTTTACTATGAAAATGGCAATAAGGCATATGGCAAATGGAATGGACTTGAATTAACAGAAGGTGATTTTACATGGACCAATGGAGATTATTACCATGGCAGTTTAAAAGAGATGCTGCCGGATGGAACCGGAAAAATGGAGTGGAGTGATGGTTCTTCTTATGAAGGAGAGTGGAAAGCCGGAAAACGCCAGGGAACAGGCGTTATGCTTTATGCGGATGGAAGCAGTTATACTGGCAGCTGGGAAGAGGATATGCGAAATGGAGAAGGTACCTGGCTGACAGTGGAAGAAACTGCAATTACGGGACAGTTTGTGGAAGATACACTGATTGGAGAAGTAAGAGCGGTATATGCGGATGGAGATGTATATGAAGGCACCATGACAGAGGGCAGGCGGGAAGGAACCGGTGTGATGACGTATGTCAAGAAAGGAACCTATGAAGGGGAATGGATAGCGGACAAGCGGGATGGCATCGGCACCATGATGTATGCGGATGGTGGTGTGTATGAAGGGGAATGGGAGGAGGATCAGAGAAGTGGAACCGGAACCATGACCTATGAAGATGGCAGTATTTATCGTGGCAGCTGGCAAAAGGACAAGCGCAATGGAACCGGTACTTACGAAACGGTAGACGGGATTATTTATACCGGTACATGGACTGGAGATAAGATGACTAGTGTGCGGGTGAAGTATGCGGATGGAAGTGTATATGAAGGGGAAATGAGCAATGGAAAGCGTTCTGGAACCGGTACTTACACAGATGAAGATGGTAACGTATACAGCGGTAAATTTGTAAAAGATGACATGGTAGAGGGCGTGATTGCCTATGCGGATGGAACTGTGTATGAAGGAGAATTGCGGGGATTGCTTCCTCATGGAGCCGGTGTCATGTCGTATCAGGATGGCACACAGTACGAAGGAGAATGGGTACAGGGAGCGTTACCGGAAGGAACTGTTACATATGCAAATGGAAATCGCTATGAAGGAGAACTTTCAAACGAAGAACCGGATGGCAAGGGAACCATGCAATATGCGGATGGCAGCAAGTATGAAGGAGTATGGAGCGATAGCATATACGCCGGACAGGGGATTTATCGAACCGCAAAAGGGGATGTATATGATGGCATATGGGATGGCCAGACTCTAAATGGCAATGTGCAGTACGCAGACGGAACCCGATATGATGGCAAAGTGGTCAATCTGAAACGAGAAGGCAGCGGGCGGATGCAGTACGCAGATGGTGGCGTGTATGAAGGGATGTATCAGGCAGATGTGAGAGCAGGAGAAGGCACCATGCAGTTTGCAGAAGGTGACCATTATGCAGGAAACTGGGAACATGACGAAATCAACGGTCAGGGTGTAATGGAATATGTCAGTGGCGCACGTTACGAAGGCCAGTGGTTCAACGGTTATCGGAATGGATATGGGGTGTATCAATACAGCAATGGAGACCGGTATGAAGGAAACTGGTCATCTGGTAAAAAATCAGGGGAAGGTACGATGGTTTATGCCACGGGTGCGACCTGGACTGGAACCTGGACAGAAGGCAACAAAAATACCGGTGTAGAGTACCGTACCAATGGTGACATGATTCGAGGCACATGGGATTCTGAGGGGAAAGCCAATGGTATTTATGAGTATTATGTAGCAGCAGAAGGACTATGGAAAAGTGCATATCTGTTGGACAATACCTTTCTGTATTTTGTAGGAGAGTGACTTTTTTGTGTCATGTGCCGTGCAGAAAAAAGTACAGAAAAAATTACGAAAAGGGGTTTTCTTTTCTTGTGAGATTGTGTTATGATAAAAGGGTAACAGGCGCAAGTTCTGTTATCCTTTTTCTGTTTTGGAGAAAAGGCATAAAAGTTTACGCATATTTGTATGGATTCGGAAGGTATTAATTTCGAATCAATGTAGAGAATGAATAATAGATTGAATAAATGAATGATAGAGCGAGGAAGGATAAAGTTATGAGTCAGGCAAAGATGAATGAATATAAAGAATATAAAAAGAACAAGAAGCAGATTTTGGCAAAGCAAAAGAAAAAGAAACTGGCAGATAAGGTGATTGTATGGGTGGTATCCTTGGCAGTTGCATGTGGACTGATTGCAGCACTTGGTATCACATTTCGTAACATGTATAGAGATTACAAGGCCAGCCAGCCGGATTACAGTGTTTCCAGCTTTGTATTAGATGATTTGACCGGTATCACAGAAGAAACAGAAGCAGCAGAATAATTGGATAAGGAACCCGATACGCATGCCAAGTTTAATAGTTAAACTTGGCTATTTGTGGTACTGTCTATTCCCCATGACGGGAATGACATGAGATCTGGTGGAAAAGGGAAAGAGGTATTATGGCAGAGAAGAAAAACAGTGTGCTGGTCATTGGGCATCGAAACCCGGATACAGACTCCATTTGTTCGGCAATTGCGTATGCCAGATTAAAAAATTTGGTAGATCCTGATAATACATATGAGCCTCGCAGAGCGGGTAATCTGAATGAGGAAACCCAGTATGTGCTGCAATATTTTGGGGTAGAGACACCAAAACTTGTAGAGGATGTACGAACCCAGGTCTGTGACATTGAATTTCGGGAGTTAAAGGGTGTTTCCAGAGAGATCTCTCTGAAAAAAGCATGGCGAATCATGAATGAAACGAATGCAGTCACTTTACCAATCACAAAAAAGAACCGATTAGAAGGATTGATTACGGTAACTGATATTGCAAGTTCCTTTATGGAGGCATCTGAGAGCAGTATTTTATCTACTGCACATACCCAGTATCGCAATATTGTAGAAACATTGGAAGGTGAGATGATCGTTGGGGATGAGAAGGCATATTACACCAGTGGAAAGGTGCTGGTGGCTGCTGCCAATCCGGATCTGATGGAAAATTACATCGAAAAAAACGACTTGGTTATTCTGGGGAATCGTTATGAGTCTCAGCTATGTGCCATCGAGATGGAAGCAGGATGTATTGTGGTATGCGATGGAGCCAGCGTGTCTTTGACCATTCGAAAGCTGGCAGAGCAGAGAGGGTGTGTGGTCATCTGTACTCCGTTTGATACATTTACGGCGGCGCGACAGATCAACCAAAGTATGCCGATCAGTTATTTTATGCGGACAGAGCGTCTGCAGTTATTTGACACAGAGGATTTTGTAGATGACATTCGGGAAGTGATGGCTAAGGTGCGTCATAGAGATTTCCCGATTTTGGATACCAACGGACATTATGTGGGTATGATTTCCAGACGGAACTTGCTTGGCGGTACCAATAAGCGAATTATATTGGTGGATCACAATGAACGTACCCAGGCTGTGAAGGGGATTGAAAGTGCGGAAATTTTAGAGATCATCGATCACCATCGGCTGGGAACCGTGGAGACAGTGGGACCGGTGTATTTTAGAAATCAACCACTTGGCTGCACTGCTACCATTATTTATCAGATGTACCAGGAAAATGGCAGAGTGATTGATAAAGTGACAGCTGGGCTTCTGTGCAGTGCGATCATTTCGGACACATTGCTGTTTCGCTCTCCCACTTGTACACCCATTGATAAAAATGCAGCACTGGCGCTGGCAGATATTGCTGGTATATCCATAGAGCGTTATGCGAAAGATATGTTTACAGCCGGTAGTAATTTGAAAAATAAATCTGATGATGAAGTTTTTCACCAAGATTATAAGAAATTTACAATTGAAGAAAAGAGAATTGGAGTTGGCCAGATCAGTTCCATGGATGAGAACGAACTGGCAGATTTACAAAATCGTCTTTTGCCTCACATGAAGAAGGTCATCCAAAAGGAAGGTGTGGACATGATCTTTGTACTGCTGACCAATATCATCGGGGAATCTTCTACCGTGTTATTTGTGGGAGAGGATACTGATGCACTGGTACAGAAAGCTTTTGGTGTGACGGCAGAGAACAATGTGGCAATGGTAGAAGGGCTGGTATCCAGAAAGAAGCAGTTTATCCCTGGTCTGACACAGGCAATGCGTGAGTAGGCATGGTATGAATCATTAGAACACCAAGAAGGAGCAGAAGATGGCAAAGGAAATCTGGAAACCAGGCACAATGGTATATCCGGTACCGGCAGTGCTGGTCACTGTGGCAGACAGAGAAGGACACGACAATATCATTACCATTGCATGGACAGGTACGGTGTGCAGTGATCCGGCAATGACCTATATTTCCGTGCGAAAAAGCCGCTATTCTTATCATATGTTAGAAGAAACAGGAGAGTTTGTCATCAACCTGACCACAGAGCAGCTGTCGCACGCTACAGATTTCTGTGGCGTGCGGTCAGGCAGGGATTTGGATAAATTTGCCACCACAGGATTGCACAGGGGCAAGGCGACAAAAGTAGCAGTGCCTGTGATCGCAGAAAGTCCGGTGAATATTGAGTGCCGTGTGAAGCAGAAAATAGAACTTGGCTCCCATGATATGTTTTTGGCAGAGGTGCTGGCGGTACAGGCAGATTCTGTTTATATGGATCCAAAAGGAAAATTTGACTTGACAAAAGCAGCTCCTATCGCATATAGTCATGGAGCGTACTATGGACTGGGAAAGCAGATGGGTACCTTTGGATACAGTGTCAAAAAAACAGTTAAGTCCAAAGTCGGAAAGAAACGCAGCAATACATAACAGGCTGCATAAGGGAGAACACATGAACATAACATTGATAGGAATGCCGGCAGCAGGGAAAAGCGTCATAGGTGTTTTGCTTGCGAAAAAGCTGGGTTATGATTTTGTAGATTCCGACCTGTTGATTCAAAAGCAGGAAGGCAGTCTTTTGCATGAAATCATTCATGACAAAGGAGTGGCAAAGTTCAAAGAGATTGAAGAGCAGGTCAATGCATCTCTGGATGTACACAATACGGTGATTGCACCGGGGGGAAGTGTCATTTATGGAGAAAAAGCAATGAAGCACTTGTCAGAAATCAGTTTTGTGGTATATTTAAAGGTGCCTTACGCAGAACTGGAGCAGCGTCTGGGTGATTTGGAACACAGAGGCGTGGTACTGGAAGGTGGTATGACACTGTATGATTTGTATGAGGAACGTGTGCCATATTACGAAAAATATAGTATGATGGAAATTGATGAAACAGGAAAGACAGCGGCAGAAGTGGTAAAAGAAATCATCAGTCAGCTGGAAAAAATGCGGGGTATCCTATGAAACAGTATATGATCAAAGGTGGAAATCCATTGGTAGGAGATGTAATAATTGCAGGTGCAAAGAATGCAGCACTGGGACTGTTGGCAGCTGCTACGATGGCAGATGAGATGGTTTTGATTGATAATCTGCCAGATGTGAATGATATCAATGCGATGGTAGATACGATAGAAGAATCCGGTGCCACTGTATCACGTATGGATCGTCATAAGGTTGCCATCAATGGTGCAACGACTTTCAGTCAGACGGTTGACAATGCAGTGGTGAGAAAGATGCGCGCCTCTTATTATCTGCTTGGTGCCATGCTTGGCAAATATGGGCATGCACAGGTGGCATTGCCGGGAGGCTGTAACATTGGCAGTCGTCCCATTGACCAGCATCTGAAGGGATTTGAAGCATTGGGTGCAACCGTAGATGTAAACTGGGGGATGGTATCCGTACATGCGGAGAAATTGACCGGTGCCCATATTTTCTTTGATGTGGTTTCTGTGGGAGCCACCATCAATGTGATGATGGCGGCAGCACTGGCAGAGGGGAAGACCGTACTGGAAAATGTAGCAAAGGAACCCCATGTAGTAGATGTGGCAAACCTGCTGAATAAGATGGGTGCCAATATCAAAGGTGCCGGTACAGACGTAATTCGAGTTCAGGGCGTGAAAAAACTTCACGGTACAGAGTATTCTGTGATACCGGATCAGATTGAAGCAGGTACCTTTATGGTAGCAGCTGCTGCCACAAAGGGAGATGTGACAGTGAAGAATGTGATTCCAAAACATTTGGAATGTATTTCTGCAAAGCTCCGGGAAATCGGCTGTGAAATTTTAGAGTTTGATGATGCGGTGCGTGTCATTGGAAAGGGACGGTTAAAGTCCTCTAAGATCAAAACACTGCCTTATCCGGGATTTCCTACTGATATGCAGCCACAGATTGCAGTGCTTCTTGCATTGTCCAAAGGCACCAGTATTGTAACAGAGAGTATTTTTGAGAACCGTTTCAAATATGCAGATGAGTTACTTCGCATGGGTGCCAGCATCCAGGTAGAAGGCAATGTAGCTGTCATCAAGGGTGTAGAAAAGCTGACAGGTGCAGATGTAAGTGCGCCGGATCTGCGTGCAGGAGCCGCACTGGTCATTGCCGGATTGACAGCAGTGGATTACACTCATGTAGATGACATCAAGTATATCATGCGTGGGTATGAAGACTTTGCAGAGAAACTGCGCAGTCTGGGTGGTCAGATTGCAGAGGTGGAAACAGAAGAAGAAATTGAGAGATTTAAGTTAAAAACTAGAATTGGATAAAACTAGTAAATAGGTAAACTGCAAAGCCATATTTCAATCGGAATTTGAACAGATGGCAGGATTCATAAAAGAAGTCCATAGAAGAGTGACAAAGAAAAACCGTATGGAGAGCAAAGGATTGACTTGTTTTCCATGCGGTTTTTCGCAACTGTACAGAACTGCTTGACAAAGCAAAGAAAAATGATTATAATTCATATAAAGCCTATAGGAAAAGTATGAAAATAACATAAAGCAAAAAGCAGTTCAAAAACAAAGGGGTTTTTGGAAAACAGGCGGTTTGCTTTGGAATGGAGATCAATATGCTGCATGTAAATGACCCGGCAGTGCGGAAACGATTATTGCAGGGAAACTTTGGCTTAGAAAGAGAAAATCTGAGAGTAGACAGTAAGGGATATCTGGCGCAGACCGATCATCCTTTTGCAGGTCACAAACATATCGAGCGGGATTTTTGTGAGAATCAGGTGGAGATCAACACACCTGTGGTACATAGTGCAGCAGAAGCAGTGGAGCTGTTGGCTGGCTATGACAGGCTGATTCAGGAAACACTGGGGAATCTGCCGGAACGGGAGTATCTGTGGCCTTTTTCCAATCCGCCATATATCCGGTCGGAGGAAGACATTCCGATTGCACGATTTACAGGAGATCAGGCTTCTAAAAGAGAGTACAGAGATTATCTGTCAGATCGATATGGAAGATATAAAATGACATTCTCAGGAATTCATTTTAATTATTCTTTTTCGGAAGAGCTGCTGGAAGCGGATTTTGCAGCCAGTGGAGAGACGGATTTTGATCTTTATAAAAATAGATTGTATCTGGAATTGGCAGAGCGGGCAGCTGCATATGGCTGGTTGATGGTGGCGGTGACTGCAGCAAGTCCTCTTATGGATAGTTCTTTTGTAGAGAAAGGAAAGTTTGACCAGGACACTTTCCATGGCATGGCATCTGTGCGGTGCAGTGAACTTGGCTACTGGAATTTCTTTGCCTCTGTATTGGACTACAGCAGCATTGAGGCATATGCAGACAGTATCAAACGGTACGTAGATCAGGGACTGCTTCGTGCGCCATCTGAGTTGTATTATCCTATTCGTTTAAAACCGAGAGGGAAGAACCTGCTTTCTACTTTGCGGGAAAAGGGAGTAGACCATATTGAGCTGCGCATGTTTGATTTGAATCCTCTGGCTCCCTTTGGCATAGAAGAACGGGATGTTCAATTTGCCCAGATGTTTTTGATCTGGCTGGCTTCTACATCACGTGAACCATTTACTGTTCAGAATCAGGTGCAGGCAGTGCAGAATTTCAAAAATGCCGCCCATTATGATCTGAAGACGGTGAAGATTATTCTTCCGAACGGAGAAATTGATTCTGTGGCAGATGCGGCATTAAAAGTGATTGACCGGATGAAGAAATTTTATGCAGATTTTCCAGAGGAAATCAGACAGGTACTTCGATTCCAGGAGGAAAAATTTCTGGATGCAGAAAATCGATATGCATGGAAGCTGCGCAAAGCCTATGCCAATGGATATGTGAAGAAAGGGCTGGTACTGGCGAGGAAAAAGCAGGAGGAAAGCATTGCCAGTGGAAGCAGCAGATGGAATGAGAAAAAAGCGCAATAAATCCAGTTTGCAGAAAAAACAGTTGACGATATAGGGAAAACGTGCTATCTTGGAGAAGCATTACAATGATATATTGCTTATTTCTCTTATTCAGAGTGATGGAGATGCATAGGATCTGTGAAGTCACGGCAACCCCGGAAACGGAAGGTGCCCACCTGAGCGAGTAATCGAACAATAAGAGGATTCGATTGAGTTCTAATCCGCCTCTTTTGAGACGGATTTTTTGTATAATGGGAAACGCCTATTACACAAAAACGCTCCCCTGAGAAAAAGCAAACAGAAAGGAGTTTTTTGATGGAACGTTATTTATTTACTTCAGAATCTGTAACCGAGGGACATCCGGATAAAATCTGCGACCAGATTTCCGATGCCATTTTAGACGCTATGATGGAGGTAGATCCTCAGTCTCGTGTGGCATGCGAAACCTGCTGTACCACTGGTTTGGTACTGGTAATGGGAGAGATTACCACCAGTGGCTATGTGGATATTCAGAAGGTAGTCAGAGACACCATCCGGGAAATCGGATATACCAGAGCCAAGTATGGCTTTGACAGCGAAACCTGTGGTGTGATCGTGGCATTGGACGAGCAGTCCAGCGACATTGCAATGGGCGTAGATAAGGCGTTAGAAGCCAAGCTGTCCCCAGAAGAAGAGGATGCTCAGATCGAAGCCATCGGTGCAGGCGATCAGGGTATGATGTTTGGCTATGCCACCAATGAGACAGAGGAACTGATGCCTTATCCGATTACATTGGCACACAAGCTGGCTCGTCAGCTGACTAAGGTACGCAAGGATGGCACACTGTCCTATCTGCGCCCCGATGGAAAGACACAGGTGACAGTAGAGTATGATGAAAACAATCACCCTGTTCGTCTGGATGCAGTAGTACTGTCCACCCAGCACAGCGAGGATGTGACACAGGAGCAGATTCATGCAGACATTAAGAAGTATGTATTTGACGAGATTCTGCCACAGGAGTTGATTGATGAGAATACCAAGTTCTTTATCAACCCAACCGGACGCTTTGTGATTGGTGGACCTCACGGAGACAGTGGTCTGACTGGACGTAAGATCATCGTAGATACATACGGCGGATATGCCCGTCATGGCGGCGGTGCATTCTCTGGAAAGGACTGCACCAAGGTAGACCGTTCTGCTGCTTATGCAGCCCGCTATGTGGCAAAGAATCTGGTGGCAGCCGGACTGGCAGACCGTTGTGAGATCCAGCTGTCCTATGCCATCGGTGTGGCAAATCCGACTTCTATCATGATTGATACAGATGGAACCGGAAAGCTGCCGGAAGAAAAGCTGGTAGAAATTGTACGGGAAAACTTTGATCTGCGTCCGGCAGGCATTATCAAGATGTTAGACCTGCGCCGTCCGATTTATAAGCAGACTGCGGCATATGGACATTTTGGACGTACTGACATTGATCTGCCTTGGGAGAAGACCGACAAGGTAGAGGTGCTGAGAGGATATTTGACAGAACAGGCGTAAAATATTTTGCATGGATGCAGAGCGGGATGTAGACCAATAAAATGGAAATAGTTCTTAGCGTTTGAAAGGTAACATCTAAGCTCTATTGAAAGACGGCTCGGGTATGGGAAATGCCATTTGGCAGAACCTGCCTGGGCTGTTATGCCATTCAGGTTGAAAATATGTTTTGGAGGAAGTGTGAATGTTCAAAAACAAAAAAGTAAAACTAGCTATGGATTTGATTGGAATTGCCATCGGTGCCATCATTGCAGCCTTTGCCATCGAGGAATTTCTGGTACCCTGCACCATCTTAGATGGGGGTGTGGTGGGAATCGGTATTATGATTCATAACATGACGGGATTTTCCCTGAGTATCCTGACGGTAGTGTTGAATATTCCGTTCTTGTTGATCGGAAGCCGGAAGATGGGAAAGCAGTTCATCGTGAAATCTGCTTTTGGCATGATTGTGTTTTCCGCATTCCTTTCCATCTTTGCCCCTATGGTCAATGCCACCGGTGAGTATCTGCTGGCAGTGTGTTTTGGCGGTGTGATATTGGGAATTGGCGTTGGTCTGGTCATCCGTTTTGGCGGCTGTCTGGATGGGACAGAGACAGTGGCAATTCTGTTGAATAAGAGATTTAAACTTCCGGTGGGACAGACGGTTTTGATTTTCAATGTAATTATCTTTGCCATTGCCGGTTTTGTATTTGGCTTTGACAGAGCTATGTATAGTTTACTCACGTATTTCATTACGTCAAAAGTGCTGGATATGGTAGAAAATGGTATGGAACAGACCAAGGCAGCCATGATCATCACCAATGATGCGGAGGAGATCTCCGAGAAAATCTATCAGCAGCTGGGCAGGACCGTCACTATCATGAAGGGAGAAGGTCTGGTCAGCGGAGAAAAGGTCATTCTATATTGTGTGCTGACTCGTTTTGAGATTCACGAATTGAAAGAAATCATCAATAGCGTGGATTCTTCTGCATTTATTGCAATCAGTGATGTGTCAGAGATCATCGGAAATCATGTGAAGAAATCAGGAGAGTTGAACAGGATAGAGAATTAGATAGAAAAGGAGCAGTGTGTTTGCCTGAAATACGGTAGAGGCTGCTCCTTTTTTATGGAATTTTTAGAAAAGAAAAATATTCTTTACAGCAGTGGTTTCTGAACTGTGTTATAATAAAGACAGTGAGTATATTTTTCGTGGACAGCCGGTTCGGTCTGGCTGGAAGCGGAATACGAGGAGGCTTTGTATGAAACTGCGGACGCGAATGTGGATTACATTTCTGGCAGTCTTATTTATCCCGATCACCCTGATTACAGCGGCCACTCTGGGGATGTTGCATTATCAGATTGATGCCTTTGAGGAGGCATATGGAATCGAACTGTCAGCCAATCCCCTGACTTCTGCACCGGTGCAGATGATCGGTAAACGAGCCAGACAGCTGGAAGATGAGGTGGAGACACTGCTGCAGGAAGATACCAGCCGGTTTCGGGAACAGGCATTTTTGCAACAACTAGAGGAAGAGTTTTCAGAAAAGGGATTCCATCTGGTGGTGCGGGCAAGAAACACGGTGATCTATGCCCCAAAGGAAGTCACGTCTCTGCTGTCAGCTCTGCCGGATTACGGAACAGAGCAGGAGGAAGATACCAGCAGTCTGATTGGGGATGACCAGCATGTGCTGCGGCAGGTGGATTTTGTCTTTCCGGAAGATCAGGTGTCTGCCAGCCTGTTTATCATTTCCGATTCTACGGCAATCTTTCCGGAGATGAAGAAAGCATACACGGAGATTTTGTTTATCGTGGTGCTGATCATGATGCTGACTGCCGCTTTGATGACCATGTGGATTTATTATTTTCTGGTACAGCCACTAGACGAGTTGAAGACTGCCGCCCTGAAAATCAAAGAGGGCGACCTGGACTTTACCATAGAGGGCAATGAAAATGATGAGATCGGTCAGCTGTGCATTGCCTTTGAGGAAATGCGGCGGAGATTGCAGGAAACCACAGAAGAAAAAATTGCTTCTGATGCGGAGAGTAAGGAACTGATCAGCAACATTTCCCACGACCTGCGTACCCCCATTGCCACAGTGCGGGGCTATGTGGAAGGCATCATGGATGGGGTGGCGGATACCCCGGAAAAGATGGACCGTTATATCCGCATCATCCACAATAAGGTAAAAGATATGGAAAAGCTGATCGATGAACTGACCTTTTATTCCAGAATCGATACCAACCGCATTCCCTATAATTTTGCCCGCATCAATGTGGGAGCCTATTTTGCAGATTGTGCGGAGGAATTGCAGACAGAGCTGGCATCCCAAAATGTGGAATTCGACTATGCCAACTACTGTGACAGCGAAACCATGGTCATTGCAGACGCAGAGCAGATCAGCCGGGTAATCAACAACATCATCAGCAATTCCATCAAATACATGGATAAGCCCAAGGGCATGCTCCACATGCGGGTACTGGACGTGGGAGATTTCATACAGGTGGAGATTGAGGACAATGGAAAGGGCATCGCCCAGAAAGACCTGCCCTACATCTTTGACCGGTTCTATCGGACCGATTCTTCCAGAAACTCTGCCAAAGGCGGCAGCGGCATCGGATTGTCCATCGTCCGGAAAATCGTGGAAGACCACGGGGGGAAAGTGTGGGCCACCAGCCGGGAAGGAACCGGGACGGTCATGCACTTCGTCCTGCGGAAATGCCATGTGGAGGAGTAAAAAAGCAAAACTCACCGCTACGTTAAGAGTGATGACTGCGTGCGCAAAATGTCTTTCGAAGGCACGCTCTCGCTTCGGTGTAAATGCAGCGGTACTAATGTTTTTCTTCATAAACGCAGAGCATTTATTCGAAAAACAAAGTACCGGCATTTACAAGAGCCTTCTTAAGACATATTTGCCTTTCTTGTCATCACAATTTATGTTTTTATGAGTTTTGCAATTTGGATTTGGATGTCAAAAGGATGACTTTCGGTAAGCTGTTGTCAAACAGAAGAAAAATAGATTTTCACATGCACATGAATTTGAAAAGAGAATATCAAAGCGTAAATGCTTGACCATAAGAGGAGGATTATATGAGTAAGATTTTAATTGTAGAAGATGAACTGGCGATTGCTGAGTTGGAGAAGGATTATCTGGAACTGAGCGGATTTGAAGTACATATTGAGACAGACGGTACCGCAGGACTGAAAGCAGCCTTAGAAGAGGATTATGACCTGCTTCTGTTAGACCTGATGCTGCCTGGTACAGACGGCATGACCATCTGTGAGCGTGTCCGTCAGGTGAAGAATGTGCCCATTCTCATGGTGTCTGCCAAGAAGGATGACATTGACAAGATTCACGGACTGGGACTGGGGGCAGATGACTATGTGACCAAACCATTCAGCCCCAGTGAACTGGTGGCACGTGTCAAGGCACACCTTGCCCGTTATGAACGTCTCATCAACAGCAATGTGCCCCAGAATGAGGTCATCGAAATCAGAGGACTGAAAATTGACAAGACCGCCAGAAGGGTCTTCGTCAATGGAGAGGAAAAGGCATTTACCACCAAAGAATTTGACCTGCTGGCATTTTTGGCACAAAACCCGAACCATGTGTTCACCAAGGAAGAACTGTTCCGGAAGATCTGGGATATGGAGTCCATCGGGGACATTGCCACAGTGACAGTACATATTAAGAAGATCAGAGAAAAGATCGAGATGAATACCTCTAAGCCACAGTATATTGAGACCATATGGGGCGTGGGGTATCGGTTTAAGATTTGACGGAATGAATAGAGCCAGGGGCGGTTTGCAGGAAATCGAACCTGGCTCTAGGTGGTTGTGGGAATTGGAAGAAGATTGAAAAAGAAGAAAAGTTGCGAAAGAGAAGGAAAGGAGAGACAGAAGATGGGACGGGAAGTATTTGAGAAACAGGAAGTAGAAAGTTTGTTGGAATTGTTGTGGAAAATAGAGGAAGGGTATGAACCCAGTGAGGAAGAGAAGGGATATTTGGAGCAGATTTCTGTATTAGATTTTAACGGGCAACAGATTGAGAAACTGCCAAAGAGTATAGGAGAGTGTAAGAATCTACAGAGTTTGGATTTGGGCTGGACGCAGGTAAGCGAACTGCCAGAGTGTCTGGGAGAACTAAAGAATCTGGAGAGTTTGTCTTTTAGAGGCACACAGATAAGCGAATTGCCGGAGTGGCTAGGAGAACTGAAGAATCTACAGAGTTTGGATTTGAGCGGTACACAGGTAAGCGGATTGCCGGAGTGGTTAGGAGAACTGAAGAATCTACAGAGTTTGAATTTGATTGGTACACAGGTAAGTGAATTGCTGGAGTGGCTAGGAGAGCTGAAGAATCTACGGAGCTTGGATTTTAACTGGACGCAGGTAAAAGAACTGCCAGAATGGCTGGGGGAACTAAAGAATTTGGAGAGTTTGACTTTTAGAGGCATACAGGTAAGCGAGTTGCCGGAGCGGTTAGGAGAACTGAAGAATCTACAGAGTTTGGATTTGAGCGGTACACAGGTAAGCGGATTGCCGGAGCGGTTAGGAGAACTGAAGAATCTACAGAGTTTGGATTTGAGCGGTACACAGGTAAGCGAGTTGCCGGAGTGGTTAGGAGAACTGAAGAATCTACAGAGTTTGAATTTGAGCGGTACACAGGTAAGCGAATTGCCGGAGCGGTTAGGAGAACTGAAGAATCTTCAGAGTTTGTATTTGGACAGTGCACAGGTAAGCGAGTTGCCGGAGCGGTTAGGAGAAC
>JAFTGN010000034.1 GCA_017457865.1 Lachnospiraceae bacterium
GGTGGATACAGTCCCCACCAGATCTTATCCTTTGCCGCCCCCCTTGGACTGGGACTGACCAGTGAAGGAGAGTATGCAGATCTGGAAGTACACACGTCCAAATCTTCCGCACAGACCATTGCCGATCTGAATGCCGTCATGACAGAGGGCATGGTCATCACCGGCTGGGTATGTGTGCCGGAGGATTGTAAACCTGCCATGGCACAGACTGCGGCCTCTGATTATCTGGTGTATTTCCGTCCCGGATATGAACCGGAAGATCCGGAGGTATTTGTAAGACAGTTTCAGGCATTTCTGGCTCAGGAAACCATTGTGGTAGAGAAACAGACGAAAAAATCCACTGCGCTGGTAGATATCCGACCTATGATCTTACAGGCACAGGCGGAGGTGCGCTCTTTGCAGGAACATCCTTATCTGTGCAATACAGCAGAAGAACCCCAGTTATGTCTGTATCTGATGCTGACCACCGGCAGTGCCAGCAATCTGAAACCGGAGCTGGTGATGGACGCATTCATGCAGTTTGCAGGAAGAGAACTGCCGCCCTATGCATTGCAGATTCACAGACTGGAATCCTATGCCAATCAGGGCACAGAGGAACAGCCGGACTATGTATCGCTGCTGGCGTTAGGAGAAGAAATTGACGAAACATATCTTGATACGAAAGAATCATAAAATCATCCATGCACTGTGGCAGGATAACAGAGTGATGGAACTGCATGTAACCGATACGGATGCTCTTTCTTTGGTGGGGACCATCTGCATTGCCAAAGTGACCAAGGTGGTATCCAATCTGAATGCGGCATTTGTCCGCATGGGAGAGAAGGAAATGGCATTTCTTTCTCTGGAAGATGTGTCCCATGGAGTGGTGTATACGTCCGCCAGAGCCACCGGAAAACGGCTGGTAGCAGGGGATGAAATCCTGGTTCAGGTGACCAAAGACCCCACCAAGACCAAAGATGCCACAGTGTCTACAGAACTTTCCCTGTCCGGCAGATATGTGGTGGTGTTGAGCGGAGAAAAGGGCATCCATATTTCCGGGAAAATCAAACAGACCAGACAGGGACAGAATTTGAAGACTGCAATCGTACAGTATATGACTGCCCACCATCCAGAGTTTGCAGGCGGTCTGATCATCCGCACGGGTGCATTGCAGTTATCGGAGGAAGATAGAAGTGTATTGTATACAGAGTTGGAACTGCTTTTGGAACGGTTGACCCACCTCATACAGACTGCTTCTTATCGCAGCTGTTATTCGGTGCTATATCGACCATTTCCGGCATATCTGACCAGACTACAGTCTGCGGGGGCTGTGCCGGAGCAGGTGGTGACAGATGATGCGGAACTGTTTGCAGAATTACAGACGTACTGTAGCCAGGCATATCCGGAGTTGGTAGAACGGGTCACATTTTATGAAGACAGACAGGTACCCCTTTCTGCATTGTATTCTCTGGGAAAGTGGATGGGAGAGGCCCTTTCTGAGCGGGTCTGGCTGCCTTCCGGTGGATATCTGGTGATCCAGCCCACAGAAGCACTGACGGTCATCGATGTGAATTCCGGCAAGTTTGCCGGTCATACATCGGCAGAAGAAACCCACAGACGTACCAATGCAGAAGCGGCAAAAGAAATTGCGTTGCAGATGCGGCTGAGGAATCTGTCCGGGATTGTGATCATTGACTTTGTGGATATGAAGCAACCTGAGTACCGAGAACAGCTTATGCAGCAACTGCGGCAGTATTGCAAGGCAGATCCGGTGAAAACCACTGTAGTAGATATGACAAAGCTGAATCTGGTGGAAGTGACCAGGCAGCGGACCACAAAACCGATTTATGAACTGCTGCATCCAGCGGAGCTGGAAAAGGAGTGAAGGTAGTATGGCAAATATTTTAGATTACATTTATTGGCGGGGAGATTTACCCTTTTCGGTTTCCCCATTTAATGAAGTAGATGCGTTGATCTTTTCCTGGGTGGTGTATGCGGATTTGAAGGGGATTGTGCCGGGTAGGATGAACCTATGGATGTCGCTGAAAAAGGCAACGGAGATTTTTGAGGAAGTACATGATTACGAAGCAGAAAAAAAGAGCGTGTCCTTTACCAAATCTTCTTCTACAGTATTGTCTGCCATGGCACGTTGTAAGCGATATGAGAATATTCAACTGGGCTTTTACAGGGAACGGTTTGACAGTCAAACAGCCATGCAGTTTGCGGCCATGACCATACAGTTGTCAGACCGTCAGTTGTTTGTGGCATACAGAGGAACCGACCAGACCATTACAGGTTGGAAGGAAGATTTCAATATGTCTTATCTGGACCAGGTTCCCAGTCAGGAGGAAGCCCGGAAGTATCTGTGTGAAGTGGCCTCATACTGGGATGGGGAGATTCTGGTGGGTGGCCATTCCAAAGGTGGGAATCTTGCCATTTATGCGGCAGTCAATGTTCCGGATTCCATACACAGAAAAATCAAAGCCATTTACAACAATGACGGTCCGGGGTTTGGGGAGAATACGCTGGATTCGGAGAGTTATGCAAAAATGGCAGAGAGAATCTACACGTATGTGCCTCAGACATCGATTATCGGAATGTTGTTGGATCATCATAAGGAATACCAGATTGTCAAAAGTGATCAAAAGGGAATTCAGCAGCACGATGCGTTATCCTGGCAGGTGCTTGGCAGTCATTTTATTACATTGGACACCACGTCTTTTTCCAGTCAATTGACAGAGAGTACGATGGCTTCCTGGTTGGAGCAGATGGACAATACACAAAAGGAAGTTTTTATTGATGCATTGTTTTCTTTGTTGGAAGCAAGCGGTGCCAGAACATTGACAGAACTGGTATCAGGTGGTGTGAAAAATATTTCCATTGCGGTTCGTACTTTGAAAGATATGCCAAAGGAAGAACGCAATACCATGGTATCCGTATTATCACAGTTGTTTAAAGCCGGAAATGATGTGTTAAAGAAGCAGTTGGAAACAGAACTGCCGGATACTTTGTCTTTTTTAAACGGACCGAAGTAAACAACAAAAGGAAAGAGGGAAACTGAATATGAGGAAAGTACAGGGGAAGAAAAGGAATCATTGGCGTATGGTCACGGCTGTTATGTTGGCAGGAATTTCCATGACGACTGGTATGACCGGTTGTCAGGATGGGAAGATACCAGTGATCTCGGAACTGGGCGGTGGCTCCAGTAAGGAGTCTATGCAACTGCCGGAATATGTAGATTCCCAGATCATTGCCGTCAATGGTAAGGCAAGACGGGGAGAGAAATTAGAGGGAGTGAATGACATTGTCATTCATTATGTGGGCAATCCAGGTACGACAGCGCAAAACAACCATGATTATTTTGCCAATCCGGAGACGGAAGTCAGCGCCCATTTTCTGGTGGGACTGGAAGGAGAAGTCATCCAGTGTGTCCCTTTAGATGAAAAGTCTTCTGCCAGTAATGACCGGAATCGGGATACCATTTCCATAGAAGTATGCCATCCGGATGAAACCGGAGCATTCAATCAGGCTTCTTATGATGCGCTCATTCAACTGACGGCATGGCTTTGTGAAACCTATGGACTGGACAGCAGTCATGTGATCCGCCATTATGATGTGACAGGCAAATTATGTCCGCTGTATTATGTGGAGCATGAAGATGCATGGGAGCAGTTGCTTGCAGATGTACAGCAGGAATTGGAAAAAAATTAGAAAAAATTTGTCGAATTCTCTTTACAAATTGAAAAAAATATCATATAATTATAAATTGATATGTTGCCTCTATAGAAGGCCGGATGAGAAGATACCGGATGGGTAGTGAAGAAAAAGGGGAACATAAAGAACAACAGGGAAAAGGTCTGTTTACAGAAAGGGAAGTGCTTTATGGAAAAAGCCGTATTGACGGAACGCCTGAATAAGCTTGTTGAATTGGCAAATAGCAAGAATCGTACACTGGATTTTACTGAGATCAATGATTTCTTTGTAGGTAGTTCACTGACACCGGATGAGATGGATTTTATTTACAGATATTTAGAGACACAAGGCATCGATGTATTGAAGGAAGAGATGCTCAGTGATGAGGTACTGTTAGATGATTCCATTTTAAAGGATCAGGACGATCTGGATTTTGATCAGGACGAAGAGGAAGAAGATATTGATCTGGATGCCATCGATCTGTTAGAGGGCATTGGTACCGAGGACCCGGTCAGAATGTACCTGAAAGAGATTGGAACAGTTCCTCTTTTGACCACAGAGCAGGAGTTAGAGCTTGCCAAGAGAAAGTCAGAAGGAGATACCTATGCGAAGGATAAATTAATCGAGGCAAATCTACGTCTGGTAGTCAGCATTGCAAAGCGTTACAGCGGAAGAGGCATGAGTTTTTTGGATCTGGTGCAAGAGGGCAATCTGGGGCTGATCAAGGGTGTAGAGAAGTTTGATTACACAAAAGGATATAAGCTGAGTACATATGCCACATGGTGGATTCGTCAGTCTGTGACCAGAGCACTGGCAGATCAGGCACGTACCATCCGTGTGCCGGTACATATGGTAGAAACCATCAATAAGATGTCCAAAATGCAGCGGAAGCTGACACTGGAGTTGGGTTATGAACCATCTACCGCAGAACTGGCCAAGGCATTGGATATGTCAGAAGAGAAGGTCAATGAGATCATGCAGATTGCCAGAGAGCCAGCTTCTCTGGAAACCCCCATCGGTGAGGAGGACGATTCCAATCTGGGGGATTTCGTGGCAGACAGCAATACACTGACACCGGAGGGAAATGTGGAATCTGTGATGCTGCGCGAGCAGATCAATGTGCTGTTAGGCGATTTAAAAGAGCGGGAGCGTCAGGTCATCGTTCTTCGGTTTGGTTTGGAGGATGGACATCCCCGTACACTTGAGGAAGTGGGCAAGGAGTTCAATGTCACCCGTGAGCGTATCCGTCAGATCGAGGCAAAGGCACTGCGAAAGCTGCGCAATCCGGTGAGAAGCAAGAGAATCCGTGACTTCCTGTAATAGATTGAAGCTGCGCCGGTTTCTATGACTGGGGCGGCAGGAAAAATAAAAAAATTGTAAATGACAGAAAAGCACATGTTGCTACTGTTGCGGCACAGGTCTGGAGGAGGAATCTTTCAGACCTTTTTGCATCATCTTATGTCATAGGAAAGCAGGATCTGCTTTGGCAGAATTCTATGAAAAGGACAGGGAGTTGGGAGAAAAATGAATCGTGTGAATTATCAATCGGTTTTGGAACAAACCATCCGGGAACTGGAAAAAGAGAAAAAGATTCCCAGGCTGTTGCTGCACAGCTGCTGCGCTCCGTGCAGCAGTTATTGTCTGGAATATCTGTCACAATATTTTCGGATTACCGTTCTGTATTACAATCCCAACATTTTCCCGGAGGAGGAGTATGCGTACCGGATTTCGGAACAGATCCGTCTGGTAGAGGAAAGTCATTACACCCATCCGGTGCAGGTGGTGGGAACCGCCTATGAGCCAGAAGTATTTTATGAAGCAGTCAGGGGGCTGGAGCATATTCCGGAAGGAGGGGAGAGGTGTTTTGCCTGCTATGAACTGCGGCTTCGGAGGACAGCAGAACTGGCAAAGGAGCAGGGATTTGACTATTTCACCACCACCCTCAGTATCAGTCCCCTGAAAAATGCGGCAAAACTCAATGAGATTGGTGGCAGACTTTCCGCAGAATACGGTGTGCCCTATCTGTACTCAGATTTTAAGAAGAAAAATGGATACAGACGTTCTGTGGAACTATCTGCCGAACATGGATTGTATCGCCAGGATTTCTGTGGCTGTGTGTATTCCAGGCAGGAAGCAGAACAGCGAAAAAAGGAGTTGGCGGAGAAAAATCTGTAACAGTGTTTTGAGAAAAGATAGAACAGTGAATTTGCTTTGGATGTTGCGGAAGGTAGAACTACACCAGGTACACAAATCTTTTTGGATGTACGCAAGAATGTTCTTTACAGAAACTACAAATCAGAGTAAAATAAAGGTAATGTTTGAAATTGCAGGAAAACAGATTTCCTGTATTGACATACAAACAAGGATGTGGTGCTTCATACAGGCACTTCAGAATGGAGGAAAAACATGAAAGTATTGGTAATTAACTGTGGCAGTTCTTCGTTGAAGTATCAGTTGATTGATTCTGAGACAGAAGCAGTGATGGCAAAGGGTCTTTGCGAGAGAATCGGCATTGATGGCCGTCTGACACATAAGCCGGCTGGCAAGGACAAGTACGAAAGCACTGATGCCATGCCCAATCATACAGTAGCAGTCAGCATGGTGCTGGCAGCTTTGACTGACGCAGACCACGGTGTGATTGCATCCTTAGATGAGATTGGTGCAGTAGGACACAGAGTGGTACATGGCGGTGAGAAGTTTGCATCTTCTGTCATCATTGATGAAGAAGTCATTGCAAATATTGAAGCCTGCAACGATCTGGCACCTCTCCACAATCCGGCAAACCTGATCGGAATCCGTGCATGCCAGGAACTGATGCCGGGTGTACCGATGGTGGCAGTATTTGATACCGCATTCCATCAGACCATGCCGGAGAAGGCTTATCTGTATGGTCTGCCATATGAATATTATGAGAAGTATTCTGTGAGACGTTATGGTTTCCACGGCACTTCTCACAGCTATGTATCCAAGAGAGCAGCTGAGATTCTGGGCAAAGACATTAAGGATTTGAAGATCATCGTATGCCACTTGGGCAATGGTTCCTCTATCTGTGCAGTAGATGGTGGAAAGTCTGTGGATACTTCCATGGGTCTGACCCCATTGGAGGGTGTACCGATGGGTACCAGAAGTGGTGTGATTGATCCTGCCATTATGGAGTTCATTGCGCAGAAGGAAAATCTGACCATTTCCGAAGTGATGAACGTACTGAACAAGAAGTCCGGTGTGCAGGGTATCTCCGGTGTATCCTCTGACTTCCGTGACCTGACTGCTGGCGCAGAGGCAGGCAATGCACGTTGTGCAGCAGCACAGCAGGTATTTGCATACTCTGTTGCAAAGTATATCGGTGCATATGCAGCTGCCATGAACGGTGTAGATGTAGTGGTATTTACTGCCGGTGTAGGGGAAAATGACAATGTAATGCGTACCCGTATCTGCCAGTACCTGGGTTATCTGGGTATTACACTGGATGAGGAGAAAAACGCACAGGCAAAAGGTGTAGAAACCATCATCACCACAGAGGATTCTGCTCGTCTGGTATTGGCAATCCCTACCAACGAGGAACTGGCAATCGCAAGAGAGACCGTTGCGCTGATTTAAAGATATAAGGGTGATATCACTTTCGAATAAGATTGTGTACGAGGCTGTTGCAGGAATTGCACCAGCCTCGTTTTTGGTGATAGCACGGAAAATTCTTTTGTAATCGAATAAACAAAGGACACAATGCGTAGTTCGATAAAAATAGAACAGGAAAACACTAAAGGATCATAATACTTTGGCTTGAAAATGAACTGGATTTTCATTCTAAAAAACAATAAAACATAAAAATGAGTTGACAAAACATGTCGTAATATATAATGGTGTAGTATGCTTATCGTGCAAAAATTAGATAAGGGGGATGAAGGGATAGATAATATGTATTTGTATGATAAGACATATACTGATAAAACATAGAAAGGATAGTTTTTACATGAATTTTAAAAAAACAATTACAGCAATGGGAACAGCAATTGTTATGTCGATTAGTATGATGGGGTTAATGCAAGTGCTGCATCATACAATTTACACTATACAGTTGGCACAACAGGGAATGTTACATCTAAAAATACTACAGTGACATCAACAGGAGTTGGGAAAATTACAATAAACTCATCAACATTTTCTACATATATTACAGGGGCATATTGTTCGGCACAATGTACAAATTATGCGACAAACACAACAAATATTAATTCTACAGGTACGTATTATCTTGTGTATGCTGGAAATACCAAGCCTAAAAGCGGTGTTAATGTAACTGTAAGAACAACACTTGTAGGATATAGTGCGAGCAGATCAGTTGCAGCAATTGGCTCTATTTCTGCATAATATGGTGTGATATAAAGGAAATTATGAAAGGCAATGTATCCTTTGGTTGCGAAGGATGCATTGCTTAATGGAGGAATATGAAAAAAATAACTCATTTGATTGGTATAGGGGGACTTTTACTGTATATGTCCGCTTGTCCGGAACAGACTCAATTCATTTGGGAGAGGGTGACACAATTACATTAGAGGCACTTGCAGAAAATCAGCAGCAGGAAATAGAACGTGTGATGCAAATGAAATGTGAAAATTTGCATTTTGTAAGGGAGCTTTCTTTTACTGTACCGGAAAAAATCGGAACATATCAAGTGATATGTATGGATTATTTTCAAGATCAGTGGGATAAGATTGCAGAAAAATATATTCCGGATGAGCAGTATGATGCTCATCTGATTGTCGATGATGAGACATCGTATCCTTATGGACCGGAATTCTATGATGAAAAGACTGGCAAACGTGTATCGGCGGGGTGTACTGGCTTTTTTTTATATGTAGCAAAAAAATCAGAAGGTATTGAAAAAGTTTGTTTTGATAATGAATCGGAAAAACAGGATAGTTATTATTTGAAAAGCAAATACAATAACGATACATATCTACTGAATGGAGAACCCATATTAATGAATGATGCAGTAGAATTGGCAGAAATATTTGTTTCCGATTTCACAGAAACGGTGGATTATCCGCAAGATTTAGATGCAGGAGTTGCAGTGGCACATCAGTTGGACACAGGGGAAACTATTTTAGAAATTGTATTTCGAAATTTGTACCAAACCCTTCCTATTTGTTCAATGCCACCCACAGTGACAGATGATATTACAATAGAAATGTTTCCAAACTCTGTTGCCCGAGCATATTTGGATGAAACCGATACAGTCAATTGTTTTATCGCCCAGTGTGCATTTGAGGATGATCAGTTAGTGAAACAATATGATCGAATCCTTACACCTTCATGTGCAGTTCGTTTATTAAGTGAAACATTATCAGATTATACAGAGTACGATGTAATCGGAATGGAATTGGTATATGTACCGGTTCTCTTGGGGGCAGAAGATCCAAATCCAGTGGGCAGTACCCACAGGGAAGCGGCACCGTGGAGCTCTGTTTGCTCCTATGATATTGTAAAATTGACGCCATATTGGGCAATTTATATGGATGTGACTCCAACTGCTGAAATGTATGGATTGGTAGATTGTGAGACGGGCAAGGTAGAATGGATCAACAATCAAAGATAAAGAGAGGAGAAAGTATGAGATTCTGGAGAGCATTGTGCTGTGATCTGCATAAAACTATCTGTAATCCGGGGTTTATTGGTGCTATATTGTTGGTTTGTGGGCTGTGTTTTACTGGGCTGGTTTATAGTGAATGATGTGAGTTTGAGCCTTTCCAAAACCCCCATTTTAAAACACATTTGTGTACAGTTTGAGGAGGGCAGGATTCATGGGCTGATTGGCAGAAATGGCAGTGGAAAGACCATGCTTATGAAGTGTATTTGTGGTTTTATCAAGCCTACAGAGGGAGAAATCATTGTAGATGGAAAGCGTGTGGGTGAGGATGTGGATTTTCCAGAGGATATGGGGATGATCATTGAAACGCCTGGTTTCATTCCATACTACAGCGGATACAGAAACTTACGGTTGATTGCAGGGTTGAATCACAAAATCGGCAAAGAGGATATCAGACGTGCAATGGAGCAGGTAGGGCTTGACCCTGATCTGAAACGTCATGTTCGTAAGTACAGTCTCGGCATGCGACAGCGGTTGGGTCTGGCACAGGCGATTATGGAAAACCCCAAGATTCTCATATTTGATGAACCCTTTAATGGTCTGGACAAAGAGGGAGTGGCAGAAATGCGGGAGTATCTGCTGCGATATAAAGAGCAGGGAAGGACAATTTTAATTTGTTCTCATTCCGCAGAGGATATTTCGGTATTGTGTGATACGGTACATGAGATGGACAAGGGTTTGATGACCAGAGTAAAGTAAGTATGACGGTGAAGAAAACGAGCGGTTAAAATTTGTGAAAAAGCGGCAGCCTACGAAAGAAATTGGAAGATTCTTTTCGTGGCTGCCGCTTTTATGGCATTTTTACAAAAAATACAATAAAGCGTTCGGTATCATCGTTTTGCAATCGCCTATTTTCCATTATATAATGAAAAGGTGCTTTTCATATAAATCCACATGTTCCGTCTGCTGGAATCCGTATGTTTCATACAGACTAACTGCCGGTTCGTTTGTTCCGGAAACCTGTACCAGCAGTTTTTCGTATTTTGTGTTCAAAAGCAGATTGATCTGGTCTAAGGCTTCCAGCGCCAATCCCTGTCTGCGCTTTTCCGGCAGAATACCAAAGGAAAACAGGCAGGCTGTCTTTCCTTCTAAATGGAGCCCGCACATGCCCACTGGCTTTAAAGAGCAGCTGCGCTTGAACGGCAGAACAGGTGGTACGATTTCATATAACACATACATCTTAAGACTGGAATCTTTTGTCACAGAGTCTACATAGGCGGCAGCATTCCACTTGTCTGTCTGGAAGATGGACTGATACAGCTTTTGCAGCAAACTGGTGTCATGGCATAGCTTCACCAGAATCCGGCTGTTTTTGGCAGAAGAACTCTTTTGGGCAGACCGGTTCCATTCCATGACTGTTTCCTCGCCGGTTCTGGTATAGCGATAACGTTTCAGTAAAGCGACAAACAAATCCTCCTTGCACTGGGAAGAATGATAGCAGGAAAGAATCACAGATTGTCCTGCTACAAGGCGCAACCGTCCTTCTAAAAAGGCATACAGGATCCGGTAATGTGTTTCTGCACAGGCAGGGTCACGCCAGAAAGAGAGAAAATACTGCTTTTGATCATAAGTCACAGCACTGATGGCTGCAACGATCTGTTCTTTCTCTTTGCAGAGGGCCAGATAACCGGTTTCTCCTTCTGATGTTTCCGGGATGGAAAATTCGGAAGAGGACTGCTTTCGGTCAGCCTCCTGAATCTGTCTGTAAATGGGGCGTAAGGCTTCACTGTAAGGCGTAAATGTAAATCTCATAGGTAAGTTCCTTCCTTCATCATACGTGTTCTGTTTTTATTCATGTATGACTTTGCAATGTTTTTTATAAAATGCGATTCCGTATTTGAGAATGGACTTCATACCATCCTCCACAAGGCGTGCTTCGTAATGATTTCTTTCGATCTGGTCAAGTGCTTCTATACACCATTTCTCCAGATCATCATCCTCTGCATATTTGAACTCAATCACGATACCGGTTCTGCTTTGTGTTTCAATCAGAATATCACTGAATCCTTCCCCGGATTCCGCATTGGATTTGATCAACCAGCTGTCTTCATATTGCAGAAGTCCAAGAAGCAAGCCGTGGTAAAAGTTTTCCTTCATTGTTTTTCACACGGAAGTGTCCCGGATGCTGATGGTATTCCACAGGTAATCATTTAACATCTCTTCGATTAAGTTGGCATCTCCATTAGGAAATGCCTTACAGAAGGTTGCAATTCGTGGTACATCTGCTCTGGTTGTTTCCTGAAACCATACCTGAATCTGGGAGATGAATAGTTCCCGTATTTCCTTATTCGGAATTTTTAAAGCAAAATGCGTTTCATCTATCTGTTTCTCCTGTGTCAGATAGCCGGTGGTAAAAAGAACACTCCACAGATTGTCAATAGACCGATCTAACTCATGATAGGTCAGTTCCTGACAAATCGGCTTGACGATGGTTTCTCCGGCAATCAGCCGTTCGATTTCTTCTTTTGTTTGCTTCTGGGACTGATCAATCAGTCTCCGTATCATACTGTTTCCGCTGGTATTGACCCAGAAATTTTGAGGAAAAGCAGACAAATTCTCCCGTAACACCGCACAGAAATTAATCACATCCAAAGGGCAGTAGATTGGTGTATCACCAAAGAGATATCCATCATACCATTCTTTCATCACTTCGGCATGCTCTGTCAAATGGTAGTATGCCAGCATGTCTGCAACTTCCTGCTCTGTGAATCCAAAGCTGGAAGTACAACGCTTGTCTGTGAGGCTAAATACCTGCAAGTTATTCAACCCTGTGAAGATGCTCTCTTTACTGATGCGCAGGCAGCCGGTGAGCACAGCAAATTGCAGATGTTCATTGGTTTTCAAGGCATTGCCAAGCAGATCATTGCTGTTTTATCTACATAATAGTATCCATCTGTTCGGATTTCTCCAAAATTTTCAATTCCAACAGGGAGCATATTCAGGTTGCGCATCATTTCCCCAATCCTTTCTGTAAAATTGAACACTGACGTTGCAGTATTACGGCTCCTTTTTTCTGGTTTTGAAAAAGATATATTTATTTTATCATACTACTTTTATGTAGTCAATTATAACTGTTCAGAAGAACTATTATACAAAAAAATAAGACTGATTTTCAATCACGCAAACTTTGCTTTGAGAATTCATAAATATGGTTGAGGGACTATTGGTAAAATGGTATAATGCAAGATAGAAAAAGCAGAGGCGTATAATGAAGATTCGTTTGATGTGTATAGAAGATTTGACCTATCGCAATCAAAATATACATGATCTGAAAAGAATTGATACGAAGTAGGGATAACATCGGAAAATCAGGAAATACTATGCAGGTATGATAATACATGCCGGGTATCACATGTGCCCGGAGTAGGAGCATAGTATGGACATTCAAACATCAATTCAGGATACCATGGCATATATGAAGGAAACCCTTCGACTAGATGCCAATTTTGATATCATTTACAGAACATTTACCATCAAGGGCAGGATGGCAGTGATTTTTTGTGTGGATGGATTTACCCAGGATGATATGTTAGAGCGGTTACTGCAGTATATGATGGAAGGAGTGGGAGATCCCTTTCCAGAGGATGCCCATGCCTTTTCCAAGACCATGTTGCCCTATGCGGAAATCGGGTTGATGGATAACTATGAATCTGTCCTTGTCAGCCTGCTTTCCGGTATCTCCATTTTGTTTGTGGATGGATATGAAAAAGCACTGTCCATTGACTGCCGCACATATCCGGCGCGGAATGTGCAGGAACCAGATAAGGATAAGGTCATGCGTGGTTCCAGAGATGGATTTGTGGAAACGTTGGTTTATAACACTGCACTGATCAGGCGGCGGATTCGTGACCCGAAACTGACCATGGAGATGCACAGGGCTGGTAGACGATCCGCAACAGATATAGTGGTCTGTTATATTGAGGATCGAGTGGATCGGGAACTGTTACAAGAGGTTTGCAGGCGCATTGATCGGCTGGAAGTGGATGCCCTGACTATGAACCAGCAAAGTCTGGCGGAGTGTTTGTTTCCGTATAAATGGTACAATCCATTTCCAAAATTCAAATATACAGAGCGGCCGGATGCAGCAGCGGCTACCATACTGGAAGGGAAAATTGTGATTCTGGTGGATAATTCACCATCGGCCATGCTGCTGCCGTCCTCTATTTTTGATATTGTGGAGGAGGCAGATGAGTATTATTTTCCACCGGTGACGGGAACCTATCTGCGGTTGTCCCGCATGCTCATTGCCATCGCCACATTACAGCTGACCCCGATCTGGCTTTTATTGGTGCAAAATCCCCAGTGGCTGCCTCATTGGATGGAGTTTACCAGGATTCAGGAACCTGTGAATATTCCAATTGTCGTGCAGTTGCTGCTGTTGGAACTGGCCATTGATGGACTGCGTTTGGCAGCTGTGAATACTCCTAATATGTTGTCTACTCCTTTTAGTGTGCTGGCGGCATTGGTGCTGGGGGAGTTTTCCGTACGATCAGGATGGTTCAATTCTGAAACGATGCTGTATATGGCGTTTGTGGCAGTGGCAAATTATACACAGGCCAGTTTTGAATTGGGATACGCATTGAAATTTATGCGTATGATCATTCTGTTTTTGACAGCCCTGGGCAATGTGTGGGGATTCCTTTTGGGGGAAGGGATCACAGTAGTGGCTCTTTTGACCAATCAAACCATTTCCGGTGGAAGCTATTTGGATCCGCTGATTCCATTTCGGTGGGACCGTTTGAAACGAAGGTTTTTCCGGACAAGGCTGCCTCATGGAGAAAAGAATGTGCGCTCCTGAGCACAGAATCAGGCAACAAAAAACGGCGATACCAGATAGTGGTACGCCGTTTTTTTGAGAGAAGAAAGTGATCTATCAAAAAATGTAAATATCATTCATGGTCAACAGGAACAGTCTGTTCACTTTTCGTACTGTCAAGGTTCTGGAACAATACTTCCAAAAGCTGGCGAACCATGGACAATTCCTGTGGAGTGCGTTTGTTTAGCATCTCTGTGATACGCATCAATTGAGAGCTTTCGATCGGAGAGTTTTTTCCATAAAACAGCTCATCTGTGCCCACACCAAGAGAAACAGAGATTTTATGCAGGGTTTCCAGGCTGGGGCGTTTTTTGGCTTTCTCAATTTCACTGATGAAAACAGTGGAGCAACCAATCAACTGAGCCAGCTGTTCCTGTGTCATATGTTTTTCTACACGGGCAAGTCTAATGTTTTTTCCTAAAAAGACGTAATCCATAAAAATCCTCCATTCATGACAACGAGTGTTTCTTTTTTACGATAATCTATACAACAAAATCGTATTCGAAGTTAAAATACATACAAAATGTGTTTTTTTATACTATAGATTTTACACAAGGTGTATCCTGTTTGTCAAACCTTTTTTCTGTAAAATGAAGATAAAATTACGAAAACGAGTAAGCAACAGAAATCTATTACGAAAATGCTTGTCATGTGAAAAAAAAACCTTTATAATCTGATATGGTAATGATTCCGCATGAGAGGTTATCTGGATAAAGAGGAAACACTCTGGAATTGAGAATTAGATTGATACAGAAAAGATTGGAAGGGGTAATATACATGGAAAATGTAAGAACCAGATTTGCACCAAGTCCTACAGGTCGTATGCATGTAGGAAATTTACGCACGGCATTATATGAGTATTTGATTGCAAAGCATGAGGGAGGAGATTTTATCCTTCGTATTGAGGATACAGACCAGGGACGCTTGTTAGAAGGAGCTACAGATATCATTTATCGTACATTACAAATGACCGGTCTGGTGCATGATGAAGGACCAGATAAGGACAAGGGATATGGTCCTTATGTACAGAGTGAGCGTCAGGCGACCGGTATGTATCTGAAATATGCCAAGCAGCTCATTGAAAGTGGGCATGCATACTACTGTTTCTGTGACCAGGAGCGTCTGGATACCTTGAAGCAGAATGTAGAAGGCAAGGAGATTTCTGTTTATGACAAGCACTGTCTCCATTTGTCTAAGGAAGAGATTGAGGCCAACCTGGCAAGTGGAAAGCCTTATGTCATTCGCATCAATATGCCAACTACCGGTACCACTACATTTCATGATGAGATATATGGTGATATTACGGTGCAGAATGAGGAACTGGATGATATGATTCTGATCAAGTCAGACGGATTCCCTACGTATAATTTTGCCAATGTCATCGATGACCATTTGATGGGCATTACCCATGTGGTGCGTGGAAATGAGTATCTTTCCTCTACGCCAAAGTACAATCGTTTGTACGAGGCATTTGGCTGGGAGATTCCAAAGTATATTCACTGTCCGTTGATCACAGATGAGAATCACAAGAAACTGAGCAAGCGTTGCGGGCATTCTTCTTTTGAAGATTTGTTAGAGCAGGGCTTCTTGACGGAAGCCATCGTCAACTTCGTGGCATTGCTTGGCTGGTGTCCGGCTGACAATGAGGAGTTTATGACATTAGAGGAGATGGTACAGAAGTTTGATTACAAGAGCCTGTCAAAATCCATGGCAGTATTTGATTTTACAAAGTTGAAGTGGATGAATGGGGAGTACATCAGACGGATGGAGGATGCCGCATATTATGAGAAAGCCATCCCTTATGTGAAGCAGGCAGTGGGAGAAGCGTTGGATGCACAGAAGCTGGCAGATCTGGTGAAGGGCAGAATTGAGACATTCTTAGACATCGCACCGCTGTTGGATTTCTTTGTGGAGTTGCCAGAGTATGACACTGCTATGTACACCCATAAGAAAATGAAGACCAATGAGGATACTTCTCTGGGAGTACTGACGGAGATTCTGCCATTGTTAGAGGCACAGGAGGATTACAGCAACGATGCACTGTATGCCCTATTGTCCGGTTATGTAACAGAGAAGGGGGTAAAGAACGGTTATGTGATGTGGCCGATTCGTACTGCAGTATCTGGAAAACAGAGTACGCCGGGTGGTGCCACAGAGATCATGGAGGTACTGGGCAAGGAGGAATCTCTGCGTAGAATCCGTATTGGCATTGAAAAGCTGAGTAATCGATAAAACTGTGTAACGGTGTGAAGGTATGAGAAAGTTGTAAGACAGCAAAATGCTGTGACAGTGGTGTGCCAATTTTGTGCCACTTTGCAAATCAGACTATGAGAATTCCCGGATTTGAATTATAATAAATCCGGGGATTTTTATGTCAGCAGATACAATCGTATCCTGTGATGGGAAAAGGAGTGGATATGGAAAGGATAGAAAGTCAATCAGAAAATCTGACAGATCATCAAAGACAGGCAATTGTCCATAAGGACGGACCTGCTCTGATTTTGGCAGGGCCGGGCAGCGGAAAGACCATGGTCATTACATACAGAGTCCGCTATTTGATCCAGACATGGAAGGTGAACCCTGCCAATATTCTGGTGATTACATTCACCAGAGCAGCAGCAGAGGAAATGCAGGAACGATTCGAACGGCTGATGGATGGGGCGGGCAGGGCAGTGACTTTTGGCACCTTTCATTCGGTGTTTTTTTATATGTTGCGGATGGCGTACCGGTATGATGCAGGCAATATTCTCCGTGGAGAGGAAAAGATGCGGATTATGCAGCAGCTGTTGTCCGGGGAAAAACTGGACTTGGAAGATATGAATGAATTTTCCAGCGGTATTTTAGAAGACATCAGCCGGTTTAAAAACAGTCGGCTGACGATGGCGGAGTTTGAACCGGTGAACACCACCAGCAGGACTTTTCAAAAACTGTATCAGGGATATGAACAGGCACTGCAAAAATGGAATAAAATTGATTTTGACGATATGCTGTTGATGACCTATGATCTGCTCAGTCAGAGACCGGATATTTGTCAGGTCTGGCAGAAAAAATATCGTTATATCCTGATTGATGAATTTCAGGACATCAATCAGGTACAATATGATGTAGTGCGGTTGCTGGCAGGTACACAGCAAAATCTGTTTGTAGTGGGAGATGATGATCAGTCCATTTATGCATTTCGAGGCTCTAGACCGGAGATTATGATTGGATTTCAAAAGGATTATCCACAGGCAGTGCAGATTTTGTTAGACCGGAATTTTCGTTCAGCGGGAAATATCGTAAAAGCAGCAGAAAATCTGATCGTCCACAACCAGACCCGCTACGAAAAGCAGATTCAGCCGGAGCAGGAATCTGGAAGTCCGGTGTCTATTATAGAATGCCAGAATATCCAAATGGAAAATCAGGAATTATTAGACAAGATCAGACTTCATGTACAGCAGGGCGTTTCGTATGAGGAAATGGCAATCTTGTATCGAACCAATACAGCGGCAGGGCCGGTGATTGAGAAGTTGATGGAACATCATTTGCCTTTTCAGGTGCGGGATCAGGTGAAGAATCTGTTTGAACATTGGATTGCAAGGGATATGCTGGCTTATCTGGATATGGCAGAGGGAGATCTGCGACGCAGTACGGTATTGCAGGTGATGAATCGTCCCAACCGGTACATTCACCGGGAAGCCTTAAATACGGAAACGGTCAGCTTTTCACAGCTGAAAGACTTTTATAAAGACAAGGACTGGATGCAGGAACGGATTGTATCGTTGGAAAAGGATCTGCAGCTTCTTTCCAAAATGCGGCCATATGCGGCTATGAACTATATCCGAAAGGGAATGGGGTATGATTCCTATATTGCGGTGTATGCAGAGTACCGGAATCTGAAAACAGAAGAATTTTATGAAATTCTCGACAATCTGATGGAAAGTGCCAGAGAGTGTGCCACCTTGCAGGAGTGGAAATCGCACATTGCGGCTTATACGAGAACATTACAGGAGCAGGCGAAGAAACGAAACAAGGAAAAAGAGGGCATTACTTTGACTACCATTCATAGTGCAAAAGGACTGGAATACGAAGTGGTTTTTGTGGTGGATGTAAATGAAGAAGTCATCCCTCATCACAAGGCAGTGGAAGAGGCAGATTTAGAGGAAGAGCGGCGATTGTTTTATGTGGCAGTGACCAGAGCCAAGCATTATTTGTATTTATTATATACCAAGGAGCGGTATCATAAAAAAACAAAAGCCAGCCGGTATTTGTATGAACTGACAGAGGTACAAAAAGGAAGTGAAGATATTATAGAGATGGAAAATGATCTTAGATCGTGACAGGGATTTTTAGAAAAGAAAATCTTGAAGTATGTTTCTGAAAAAAGCGGGCAGACTAGGCATGTAAAGAACAATGTGGCAGTGCTTTTTGAGAATTCAAACAGTAACTGCACCAGAATGGAGGAAAAGCGATGAAGAAATATCTGTTACTTGCTGCAACAGTCATGATGCTTAGTTTAGCCTGTGGTTGTAGGGATTACAATGCAGAGGTAGATCCTTATGGCACCAGTGCTGGAACTACTACAAATGGAAACGATAACACAAATTCTACCAAAGCTATAAATGGAACAAATAGCGGAACTACAAACAACAATACAACGAAACAGGAAAGTGTAAATGAAAGGGAAAACAGAGAGTCTTCAAGAGAAGCGGAGTATGAGGAACGTACGACAGGTACACGAAGTGCTGTAGATGAGACAACAACTCGAAAAGAAACTTTGGTGGAAACTACAAGAGATGGCATGGTGGAAACCAAAAATGATGGCATCATTGGAACGATAGAAAATGATCGAGATAGAAACAATGGTGTGGTAGAGGATTTTGTGGAAGATGATTTACAGGACATGGAAAATGCTGGAAGAGAAATTGTAAATGACGGACGATAAAATAGAAGTTTAAAAACTGTATTAGTTAATATGGCCAGAACCGCAATATCTTGTGTAAGCAGATGTTGCGGTTCTTACGATTTTATAGGGATTTACCAAATAAAAAGGTTGAAAAAATGTTTAAATTGTTATAAAATGTGATTAACAAAGAAAATTGGGTTTTGGCAAAAAATATAAAAATGCTATTTTTATAACAAAAAAATTGAGATGGATTTTATGAATACTTTATGATATGATGGTAGTGTCGTGCTCTAATCAAAGGACTCATCTTGTGTGATTAAAAAAACACATATTAAAAAGCAGGAGGTAATGCAGAGCTTAATGATGGAACTAACTGATATACATCAACATATTTTACCTTCCATAGATGATGGAGCGAAAGACTGGGAACAGTCTATAGAGATGCTTCGTATATGTCGGGAGGAGGGAATTCACACTGTAATTGCTACGCCACATTTTGATCGATATCGGTATCATTCAGAGTGTGCAGATTTGCCAGCTGTAGTAGAAGAATTAAACCAGCGCAGCAGGGAACAGGAGATAGGTGTACAGGTCTTATTGGGAGCAGAGGTGTTTTGCGAACCTGGTATTTACAGGAGATTACGGGAAGGAAAGATTCCGACTCTTGCTGGTTCTCGATATGTGCTGGTAGAATATGGATATGAGGAACCTTTTTCTGTACTTCAGAAAAACATACAGATGCTGGCAGAAGATGGTTTTACGGTTGTGATGGCGCATGTAGAGCGTTATAGTTGTATTCGAAAGGACATGGATTGTCTGTATGATCTGAAAGAAGATTACAAAGCATTGGTGCAGGTGAATGCTTCGGATTTGATGGGGAATGCAGGATTTATGATGCAACGCTTTTGTAGAAATCTTCTGAAAAAAGATTTGATTGATTTTATTGCAACAGATGGACATAATGTGTCCAGCAGAGTGCCCCGGTTAAAAGCCAGTGCGGAGTATGTGGTGAAAAAGAAAGGCGAGGCATATGCCGAGAAGATTTTCTGTGAGAATCCACAGCGGATTATTCTAAATAAACGTATATAATACTGGAGGAATTAAAAATGGAAACGATAAGAGATAATGAGCTGTATCAAGTGTCAGCAGAAGAGTCAAATACATTGCAGATTGATGTGTTAGATTTGTTGTTGACCCTTTGGAGAAATGTATTTACCATTCTTCTGGGAACAGCTGTGTTTGCTTTAGCTGCTTACATATATGTCAGTGTAATGGTTACACCGGTATACAGTTCTACTGCAACCATGTATGTCATCAATGCTCAGAATTATGATACGTCTCTGTCATATTCTGATATCCAGTCCAGTACGCTGTTGGTCAATGACTACAGACAATTGATTCGAAGCGACAGTGTAGTGGATCAGGCCATTACAGAACTGGGTTTGACAGATTTGACTGCTTCAAAAATTACAGAAAACTTATCTGTTACAGTGGTGAATGAAACTCGTTTTCTGAATGTGAAATATACTGATCCAGATCCTTATCGTGCAGCAGATGTGGCAAATAAAATTTGTGAAGTTTCCTGTACACAGTTTCAGGAGATCATGAATGTAGATAAGGCGAGTATTGTTGATCAGGCAAAGGTGCCGACAGTGCCATCTTCACCACATGTGAAGAAGTATGTTTTGTTTGGTGGATTGATGGGCATGGCAGTTGTGGTATTGTATATCCTGATTCGTTATATAATGGATGACACTTTAAAGACTTCTGAAGATGTGGAACAGCATCTGGGGCTGAGCATACTGGGCAATATTCCGGAGATGGAATCTTTGGCGAAAAAGAACAAAAAGAAAAAATCCAAGAAAAATAAGAAATAAATAGATGATACAAGCAAGAGAAATCATAACAAACATGTGCATGATGTGCACTGGAGCATAAAGGAGTGAGAAGCCGTGTATAAAATAGAGATAGAATCTGATGTAGAATTGGATTATAACGCAAGCGAAGCATTCAAGGCATTGAGAACGAATATTAACTTTTGTGGAAAGGACGTTTCTGTTGTTGCGATTACCAGCTGTACACCAAATGAAGGAAAGTCTATTACCACGTACGAGTTGGCAAAAACTTTTGCATCTACTGGAAAGAAGGTTTTGTATGTGGATGCGGATATGAGAAAGTCTGTATTTAAATCCAGATTTGGTGTAGCGGCAAAGGGAGACGGATTATCTCATTATTTATCAGGTCTGGCAGATATAGATGATGTGACAGGAGAAATTTCTTTTCAGAATGAAACACATCAGTATGATGAGTTAGAGGCTGGAACTTATAAGATGTATGCCATTATTGCTGGTGCAGTTCCACCAAACCCATCAGAGCTGTTAGAAAGTGATCGATTTAAGGAATTCATTGCATATGCAAAGGAAAACTATGATTATGTATTTATTGATACCCCGCCGTTGGGGGCTGTCATTGATGCTGCAATCATTGCAAAACGATGTGATGGAGTTGCTGTAACAGTAAAGAGTGGAGAGATTAGCTTTCGATTGGCACAGAAGGTGGTGAATCAGCTTCGATTATCTCAGTGCCGCATTCTGGGTGTGATTTATACGATGGTTCCAATCAGCACAAAGCGAAGCAGTGGGTATAGCAAGGGCTATTACAGTGGCTATTATGGTGGCTACTATGGTGGTGGTTATTACGGTAAGGATGCATATGAAAAGAGTTATGGCTATTATCCCGAAAAAGATAATAAAAAAGAAAAACGGGCAAAGAAAAATAAGTAAACATACTCGTAAAAGTTATGCCGTGAACCAAATAATGCTGATTAATGCTTAAAACGGGAGAAGAAAGATGAATAATGGAAAATTAAATCTGATTTTGGGGGCAGTGTTGCTTATACTGTTGGGCGGACTGGCTTTTCTCACATTGAATAAGCAGAATCATCCACCTTATATCACAGATTCTGAAGCAGGAAGACTGCAATATTATGAGGGTATCAGTGAAGAAGAATTACTGAAAGGGCTGCGAGCCTTTGATCAGGAAGATGGAGATTTGACAAATAAGATTCTGATCAATTCCAAAATGGAGCAGGATGAATGGATGGTCATAAGCTATGAGGTATGGGACAGTGACCATGAGGCAGGTCGGTATACACGAAATTTTTGTCTGATCTCCGAGGGAAATGTTTCAGAGTCAGTTCCGGAATCCGTAGGAGAAGATGGAGCCGAACAGGGTAGCGCATCTCAGGAAACCATAGAGGGACTCTTCAATGAAACTGTGGAGGATGAATCAGAACAGGGAATGACAGAGACTGGTCAGTCAGAATCAGTATCAGAGACCGCATTAGAAACTGTTGTTTCTGATGGCAGACCAGTGATTCGATTGAAGACAGATCGTGCAGTGATTCAAGCAGGCCAGAGTTTTCCGTTGTGGGATTACATAGAGGCTGTAGAGGATGACAAGGATGATTTTGCATATTTGAGTCTACAGGTTGTAGTGTCCGGTCAGTATAACTTTAATGTGCCGGGAGATTATGAACTGGAATTTTGGGTCAGTGACAGTGACGGCAACGAGTCAGATCGACAGCCTTTTTATTTGACAGTAGAATAAAAATGAACTGTTATTTGGAAAGACCGTTTTTTACAGAAGCGGTCTTTTCTTTTTGTAGTATGACGGGCATGCCGTTAGTCTGTGGTGAAAGTCCATGAGGGGCGTAGTTGCCGACGAACCCCAAAGCGACTCCCAAGGTTCACATCGTGAGGTGTGGGCGAGAAGAAGGGATAGCGAAATCGTAGCCTGACGAACAGAAACCTGATATAAGGCGTAAATGGCGGATAAGCTGGCTACAGACAGCGAAGTCCAAAAGGCAACCGTAACCCATGTGCGTAAATCAGGCAGGTAGACGAGGAAAGACTGGCAGGCTTATCCCGTGAGGTCTCACAGGCGGCCACATTAGCCGCAGTAATAACGAACTGTGAGAAGTCAGCAGAAGCCGTAGTAGGCATGGCTCTGAAATGGGACTTGCCAAAGGGCTGAACAATGTAACCGTGTAATCAAATGTATGCTCCATGGAATACCCGACAGCAGGAATGGCGAAACGTAAATGAGCAGATACTGCACAACTTAGGGCGAACTCATGGAAACGGAAAGGAGAAAGCACACAAAGCAATGTCGGAACTGTTAGAAAAGATACTGTCCAGCGACAACATGAACACCGCCTACAAAAGAGTCTGCGCCAACAAGGGCGCAGGCGGTGTGGACGATGTGACGGTTGAGGAACTCGGTGATTATATCAAGGAGCATTGGAATAGTATTAGGGAGCAAATCAGGCATAGGGAGTACAAACCCCAGCCGGTCAGGAGGGTGGAAATACCCAAGCCAAACGGAGGAGTGAGGAAACTCGGTATTCCGACCGTTATGGACAGGGTAATTCAGCAAGGCATCGTGCAGGTTATAAGTCCAATGTGTGAGCCGTTGTTTTCAGAATGGAGCTACGGTTTCAGACCGAACAGGAGCTGCGAAATGGCTATTAGGCAGTTGCTTGGCTATCTGAACGAAGGGTATGAGTGGATAGTGGACATAGACTTAGAGAAGTTCTTCGACAGCGTACCGCAGGACAGGCTTATGAGTCTGGTTCACGATATTATCAATGATGGAGATACAGAGTCCTTAATCCGCAATTACCTGAAAGCAGGAGTCATGACACCGCAGGGCTATGAGGAAACAAAACTCGGCACACCGCAGGGCGGGAATCTGTCACCGCTTTTGTCAAATATCATGCTGAATGAACTGGACAAGGAACTTGAAGCAAGAGGGTTACGATTCACAAGATACGCTGATGATTGTGTGATAGCAGTCAGAAGCGAAGCGAGTGCAAAGCGAGTCATGCGGACGGTAACGGAATGGATACAGCGGAAGCTCGGGTTAAAAGTCAACATGACCAAAACTCACATTACAAGACCGATGAAGCTGAAATACTTTGGCTTTGGCTTCTACAAGGACAGCAAGGCAAAAGAATGGAAATGCAGACCACATCAGGACTCTATAAAGAAACTCAAGAGCAGATTAAAAGAACTGACTTGTAGGAAAATGCCAGGAACAGTCACTGGCAAGATTGAAAAAATCAACCAGGTGACAAGAGGGTGGATTAACTACTATGCCCTCGGCTCAATGAAAACAGTAATGACAGAGACAGACGCGCATTTGAGAACAAGACTGAGAGTAATTATCTGGAAGCAGTGGAAAGTGCCAGGCAAGCGACAATGGGGATTGCAGAAGCTAGGGATTGGAAAAGACCTTGCGAGGCAAACATCATACTTGGGAAACCGGTACTATTGGATATGTACCAAAACATGTGTGATGAGAGCAATAACCAAGGACGTCTTAGCAAAGGCGGGGCTAATAAGTTGCCTGGACTATTACAATGAGCGTCACGCTTTGAAGTTACGTTGAACCGCCGTATACCGAACGGCAGGTACGGTGGTGTGAGAGGGGGATTAAATTCCCCCTACTCGATTAAACTGCAGGAAACATCTGGTGCATGATTTTTACAATTTTCACATATATTACCAAAAGATGGGCTAAAGCATATTGAAAAACATCTGAAATGAAGGGAGAACTGTCTATGGAAATATATGTAGTAAGGTCAGGGGATACCATATATTCTATTGGTGCCCAGTTTGGGGTTCCGATTGAAGGGATCATTTATGACAATCAATTGGGATATCCGTATCTCCTGACCATAGGACAGGCACTTTTAATCAGAGAAGGAAATGAAGAGGGTGGAAGTCGTCCTGTGATCACCAATGGATATGCATATCCATTTATTCGTCCATGGGTGCTTCGGGAAACCTTGCCTTATCTGTCAGAATTGTCTGTATTTTCTTATGGATTTACAAAAGAAGGAGATTTGGTGCCGCCTCAAGTAGATGATACCTGGATGATTCAGCTTGCATTGGATTATCGTACCCGTCCCATACTGACATTGACACCTCTGGATGAAGCTGGGAAATTTAATAATTATTTGATCCACGTGATGGTACAGGATAACACTATTCGGACAAATTTGATTGCACAACTGCTGCAGATTATGAGTGAAAAAAATTATTCAGGGGTAGATGTTGATTTTGAATATATATTGGCAGAAGATCGGGATGCCTTTGTGGAATTTGTATCTGTATTAAGAGAAGAGATGAACAATGCAGGATATTCGGTTTCTGTGGCACTGGCCCCGAAGGTGTCAGCAGATCAACAGGGAATTGGAGCCGGAAAAGATTATAAGGGAATTGGAGCCGCCGCCAACTGGGTGTTGTTAATGACGTATGAGTGGGGCTATACATATGGCCCCCCTATGGCTGTAGCGCCTCTTCCGAATGTACGCAGAGTAGTAACTTATGCTGTGACAGAAATACCAGCTGATCAAATCAACTTGGGAATTCCCAATTATGGTTATGACTGGCCTCTTCCTTATGAGCGTGGAGTGACTGTTGCTCGGACAATTGGAAATGTAGAGGCTGTGGAGATTGCTGTTGCAAATAAGGCAGAGATTTTATACGATGGACGTGTTCAGTCGCCATATTTTTATTATACTTTGGATGGGACAGAGCATGTGGTATGGTTTGAAGATGTACGGAGTTTACAGGCAAAGTTTTCTCTGGTTCCGGAGTATAATCTACGAGGAATGGGGTATTGGCAGATTATGAGACCGTTTCGAGCAAACTGGCTTTTACTGGCACAGAAGTTTTATATAGTGAAATAGAATAACAAGCGAAACCATTTTACAAAAGGAAGAGGAATTGCATTGCATGGAGCATTTTATTCATAAACTAAAAAAGTATCAGCCCTATAACGAGCAGGAGGATACTGACAAAAAATTGATGTTGGAGTTATTACAGATTCAGCCAGATATTTTTGAGCGTACCTGCTTAGCGGCGCATATGACGGCATCTGCATGGGTGGTCAATAAGGATTGGACCAGGGTATTGTTGGCATATCATAACCTGTATCAGTCATGGGCATGGCTGGGCGGTCATGCAGATGGAGAGAAGGATCTACTGCAAGTGGCACTTCGGGAAGTACAGGAAGAAAGCAGCATCCAGTCAGTTGTTCCTGTGAAAGAAGAAATTTATTCCATAGAAATTTTGCCAGTGTGTGGACATGAAAAAAGAGGGATTTACGTACCAACACACCTGCACTTGAATGTGACCTATTTGTTGCAGGCAGATGACAGGGAGCAGATCCACATTAAAGCAGACGAAAACAGTGCAGTGGGATGGTTTCCTATAGAGGAAGCCGTCATGAAGTCTGCCGAGCCATGGATGCGAGAGCGGATTTATCGGAAGTTGAATGAGAAATTGGAGAGATGGATAGAACAGTAAAGGAAGGGAACGCCATGTTTCAAGGAAAAGTAGCAGTCATCACCGGTGGTGCTCATGGAATCGGGAAGTGTATTGCAGAGGAATTTCAGAAAAAGGGTGCCGTCGTGTATGTCATTGACAAGGCAGAAGGAAATCATTTTGTAGGGGATATTTCGAAAAAAGAAACGTTGGAAGAGTTTACAGCCTATGTCATACAGGAGCAGGGGCACATTGATTATCTGGTCAACAATGCACTGCCTTTGATGAAGGGGATCGATACCTGTACGTATGAGGAATTCCAATATGGCCTCTCCGTAGGAGTGACCGCACCATTTTATTTGTCAAAGCTGTTTGCAACCTATTTCAGTCACGGTGGTTCTATCATCAACATTTCTTCTTCCAGAGATCGGATGAGTCAGCCCCAGACCGAAAGTTATACTGCCGCAAAAGGCGGTATTGCGGCTCTGACCCATGCCATGGCGGTTAGTTTTTCTGGAAGAATTCGTGTGAATTCCATTTCTCCGGGATGGATTGATACGGATGATACCGTGTACGAGGGTCCGGATGCCCGGCAGCAGCCAGCAGGGCGGGTGGGGAATCCACGGGACATTGCCAATCTGGTACTGTTTTTGTGTTCCGATCAGGCTGGTTTTATCACAGGAGAAAATATCTGCATTGACGGTGGGATGACGAAGCAGATGATTTATCATGGAGACAATGGATGGAGATTGGAGGAAATGGCATTATGATTTTTTCTCTCCTGTTTGCCAAGGGGTAAATTGGGAAAACAGCATACCGATGGCTTTGTCCATTAATACACCAATAATACCGATGACAATCATACATACAATCACCACATTTGACTGCATCATACTTCTTGCATTGCTCATTCGGTAGCCGATGCCAGTTGTGGCAGCAATTAGTTCTGCGGCGACAACTGCCATCCAGGCAATGCCCAACCCTAATTTTAAACCAACTAGAATATGTGGTAATGCGTGTGGCAAATATACCTTTGTAAAGGTATTCCATGGGGTTAATTGATATAAACGAGCCACTTCTATGTAACCTTTTGGGGTGTTTTCTATGCCGTTTTGTGTATTAACCAGAATGGGAAAAAATGCGGCTAATACAATGATGACAACTTTAGATAATTCTCCAATTCCACACCATAAAATAACCAATGGAATCCAAGCAATCATTGGAATTTGGCGGATTACTGTTACAATGGGCAAAAACAATTCTTTTACTGTTGGAAACATCCCCATCAGTGATCCAAGTACAATGCCCAACAGTGCAGATACCAGATATCCTTTTACAACCCTGTATAAACTAACCAGCAAATCTTGCTGTAATTGACCGGATTGTATCATTTCTTGAAATGTGATTCCCACCTTTGGAATGCTTGGCAATATTCCAGAGGGAATTGAACCGTAAGTTGTGACATAAAACCAAAGAAGGAGAATAAGTACAGGGATAATCAATCCCATTATGGTTTTTCTGATGGAATCTTTTTTCATAATTGCGTCTCCTGTTTATTAAATCATATATTCTGCTTCACACTCATGTGCGGAATCTTCAAAAAAGTAGTCATAGATTTTTTTCTTATATTTTGCAAACAATGCACTTCCTCGCTTTTTGGATTCGATTGGATCAGGTGTGATAATTTCTTTGATTTCTCCCGGTCTTGCAGACATAACCACGATCCGATCCCCCAAATAAATGGCTTCATCAATGTCGTGTGTGACCATTATCATAGTAGTGTTTTCTTTTGCCTGAATTCTCAGAATTTCTTTTTGCATCTGAATTCTGGTCAGAGCATCCAGCGCTCCAAAAGGTTCATCCAAAAGAAGAATGGTAGGATTGTTGGCAAGTCCTCTGGCAATGGCAGCTCTTTGGGACATGCCTCCTGATAACTGACTGGGATAACTGTTTGCAAAATCTTTTAGTCCTACTAACTCTAAGTGTTCCGTTACCTTTTGCATGCGTTCTTCTTTAGATAAATGCTTCAATCCAAAGCCCACATTATCTTTTATTTTTAACCATGGAAGCAATCTATGATCTTGAAATACCATTCCACATTTTGGCCCGGGGCCGGTAACGGCATGTCCATTTCGTTTCACAATACCATTTTCATGGGGAACAAGGCCGCATATGATTTTCAATAATGTACTTTTGCCACAGCCACTGTGTCCTACAATTGTAATAAATTCTCCTTTTTTCACTTGCAGATTGATGTCATGCAGGATATCAATGGGTTGTTTGTCTACCACAAATTGTTTATTCAGATGCTGTACATTGACAATCCATTCATCTGTGGCTTTTGTGGCATTTTTTGTAATATCATTCATGCCAAATCCTCCCTTGATTTTTCTACATATGGTGGTTTCCATTCTCCGTGAAGGACATTTGTTTCTGGCAAATAGATGCGGAAAAACAGCAGCACCTCTTCCCCATCAATGGGGAGCCAGTTGCGTTGTTTTTCTCCTTTCGGACGTTCTTTTTGGATATATAAATCAAGACTACCGTTCTCATGAAAAATCAAATCATCCTCAGAACCGATTTTATAGCGGTCAATTTCATTGTCAATCAGATACAATCCTTTGCGGGTGTATGCGGAAATAGACCAGTAACCATACTTTTTGACAGCAGGTAAATTGCCATTTTCAAAATGAATTACATATTTTAAATTTCCAGAAATAGGGTCTCCATCTCTATCCTGAAATGTGGTAGGATAGATGGCTGCTTCTGGTGGATTGGGCATAGGGCCCCATTGGAAGGCATAAGCACGTTCTCTGTAATTCACGGTATCTGTCTTTAGGTTCAAAGTGTACACCCAGTGATTCTGCTCATGAGCAGTTTTTGTATTTGCCATTTCATCGATTATCAAATCAACTTGTTCTGGAATCTTTTTTAACAGTTTTATTAATCCTGTATCATTAAATTGTTCAAATTTAAAATGCTTTCCAGGGCCAATTCCATAACTGATATATTTTTCTGTCTGAATGCGGTCTGTGCCGGTAGGCGGAAACAACAGACTGTATTGGTTGAAGATTGAAAAAAATTCCTCTAAGGATAGCGTTTTAATTTTGCCATAGAATATGTAATCATATGCTGGATTATATATTCCATCCGGAGCCGTATATGGCTGATGGAGATAGCGCAAAGGGGTGACGATGGATAAATCCTGTAATCTTACCACTTCGGCAATATCCTCTTTGTTTTTTACCTGGATGCGGAGCAAAACCGATGCCAAATTGGTGGGAATGGGGATGATGGTTGTGCGTGCAGGTGCTTCACCGGAAAAATCAGGTCCTGCCAAAAGGTAATTCTGTTCTTCTTCATTCCCTAATCCACCGCTTCCAATCACTGCTACTGGATTGCCATATGCATCTGCAATCTGTAACGTATAAAAACGGTCTGTCTGAGGCTTGTGATAGAATAGTGCATCTTCCCCCAAATCCAGTGTCATAATGGAATACAACACATCCATATTGATTCCTCCATGGAGGTTGTTTTTTGCATGCCAATATTCGCGTGCATGGGAAAACTGATTATAAGGTGACTTGCCCAATTCATCATTTGCTTTGATGACGTTGGTTCGGTTCTGGGCATATAACACACTTTGCACGAAAGGATATGCAAAGAAATAAGCATCTAAAATTGTCTGATAAAGTTCCTGATTCGGTCGAAATACCATTGAAATAAAAACCTCCAAATTACATCATTTATTCTGCATGGATATCAGCAGCTTTTTCATAAAATGAACCATCGATATAGGATGTCACATCAACGGATTCTGTGATAATGTGCTGATCCAGCAGCCATGCATTTAATGCGTTATAATAATCAAAATGGTCACTGAAAATTTGCGGATTTAATGTAAGTAATTCAGGATCAAACTGATGATCCGTTTCATAAATTTCCGCTGAGATTAGGGAGGTTTCTTCCGCTGCATAGAAGAGTGATGGATTTTCTTTGGCATCTTCATATGCTCGAATCAATGCTTGATTGATGGCAACTGCAACTTCCGGGTGGTCATTTAATACTGCATTTCGTATCACGGCAACGGTTGTTCCATATCCATCCGGAATTTCTACACCGCTGTCTAAAAGGTTTCCCATGCCCAGTGATGCAAAATAAGCCAATGTGGTGGAAACAGAAACACAAGCATCTACTTCGTTATTTGTGAGTAGAGGAGTGGGGTCTGCTGCATTTACAATTTCAACTTTACTTAAATCAATATCATTGGCAACTGCATATTTTTCCCAGAAATACTGAATGGCAGTTCCCTGAGTGACAATGACTTTTTTTCCCTCTAAATCCTTTGGCTCTTTGATTTGGTCATTGATGACCAAAATACCATATTGCACACCACTATCTAATGCGGCAATGGTGCGAATGTCGATTCCGTTACTTTTGCTGATAAAAGAAGGGAAATCGCCGTAAAAAGCACCATCAATGGCACCAGATGCAAGTGCTTCATTGATTTCAGGACCTCCTTGACTGAAAGTGCAAAAAGAAAATGTATACCCTACTTTGTTTAATTCCTCTTCAAAGTATTGTTGGTCATATGCCAAATTTCCCAAAGAAGCATTGAAATCGCCATCCTGTCCAATGACTCCGATTTTTAATTCTGCAAGTTCGGCGGATGTGTTCGTTGATACGGATTCTGGAGTGGATTCCTGCTTTTTTACTTCGGGATTACCACAACCAGTTAATCCTAAGGTGAGTATGGCTGAGAAAAGTAAGCCTGCTGTCAGTTTTTTGAATTGAATCATAATAGTTGTCCTCCTAAATCATAGTAAACATATAAAAATTGTAGATTTATTGTAAGGAATATGCTAGAATAAGTAAAGAAACAAAAATTCCAAACTGTATATTTTTCGACATTTTTGCAAAAGTGTCTCATTCAAAGGGAGAATAACAGCAGATGACAATCAGAAATTCAAAAAATAAAACAGAAAGAAAATTGAAACTGTATTTGATTGATCGGATGGCAAAGATGCCTTTGCAACAAATCAAAGTGGTGGATATTTGTGAGGACTGTGAAATACATCGTTCCACTTTTTATCATCATTATTGTGACGTATATGATCTGGCGGAGCAAATTGCGGATGACTTTTTTATAGAGTTGCAGCACTTATCAGAGGATATCATTCGAAAGAATCAAGAGTATAACGAAGGGGCAAGTGCATTTTTGGATTTTTTACAGGAAAATAAACAGCTTACCAGTGCATTTCTTTCTTGCAATATGCGATCTTCTTTTATCAAAAGGTATCGGGATATTATGTCTAAATTTGTATTGGATCGAGTTATTGTAAAATATCCAGAATTCGAGAAAATAAACACGAGAAAACAGACTTTAATGATTGATTATATGATGTCTGGGTTCATTCTTTACATATTGGATTTTTTGGAAAGCGAAAAATCTTTTCAACCCTCTGACTTGGAGGTGCTGACATCCATGTGCAATCATATCATTCAGATGCAAATTGGATAGATATCTGGAATGATTGGGCAGAATAAGGATGATTGGATGTATTGGCATTGAATCAAAAGGCAATTTTTGGTATTATATGAGTATAGTTATTGAAAGAAGATGTTTTATAATGAGCACATTGTGTTAGGAGGGAGTAAAGCAAAATGAGTGAGTATGTGATTCGATTAAAAATCAGTGAAGAGAAAGATTTGTATCATCCGTTGGATGCGGACTGGCAGTTATGGAATGATGATGTGGTTTCTTATGTGATGCACAAATACAGTGAAAAACATTTTGGGGAGAAGCCGGTGCTTTATATTGTCAGCGATCAACCAGTGAATGACAAAAGAGTGAGAGCGTCTTTTCAGAAGCAGATGACGGCAGAAATGGAACTGCTGAAAAAAGAGAAGAGAATGAGTAACATAAAACAGCTTCGTCTGTTCCTGATCGGTTTGGTATTTATTTCACTCTGGCTTTTTCTGAGTGCCAGGATGGACGGTGTCTGGCCGGAAGTTCTTTCAATCGTTGGTTCATTTTCTGTGTGGGAAGCTGCCAATATATGGATTGTGGGGAAACCGGAACTTCGTATGAGAAAACGTCGACTACAGTATCTGGCAGAGACAGAAATTGTATTTGAACAGGCGTGATGGAACTCAAAGAAACAGGGCAGACATTCATTCAGAAAGGAGTACCATGTCAGAATTTAAAAGATGTTTTTGGGTGAACATGAAAAACCCGGTGTATATTAAATACCATGATGAGGAATGGGGTCGTCCATGTCATGAGGAACAGCAGTTGTATGAACTTTTGTTGTTGGAATGTTTTCAGGCAGGATTGTCATGGGAGTGCGTGTTAAATAAGCGAGAGAATTTCCGAAAGGCGTATGATGGTTTTGACATTGATCAGGTCATTCAGTATGATGACAAAAAGATAGAAGCATTGCTGACCGACAGCGGAATCATCCGAAATCGTCTAAAGGTCAAAGCGAGTGTGAAAAACAGTATTGTGTTCAAGCAGATTCAGGCTGAATATGGAAGCTTTGATCGTTACATATGGGGATTTACAGATGGAAACAGTATAGAGGAAAGCTGTGAACTGCGCACAAGCAGTCCTTTGTCAGACACCATTTCAAAAGATTTGAAGAAAAGAGGGATGACATTCGTGGGTACCACCATCATATATTCTTATCTTCAGGCAATCGGGGTGTTGCATGCCCATACAAAAGAATGTTTCTGTTATACCGGAAAGAAAGGCAAATGAGAATGATAAGAAAAACTCAAGCAGGAGAATTCCCTCCCACTTGAGTTTTTCTTGCTTTATAGGAAATTCCTATTATTCCTCAGTCGTCTCTTCCACCAACTGGTAGTAGGTTACGCCCAGTGGGGGAATGGTGAGATCAATGGCATAATCAAAGGAGTTCACCCCTTCTGATATGGTGCGAATATCCCCTGGATTGCCAATGCCTGTGCCACCAAACGCAGTGCTTTCAGAGTTGAATACCTCCCGGTATACACCGCTCTTTGGTACACCGATTCGATAATTGCCTCTTGTGACAGGCTGGAAGTTGCAGACACAGATCAAATCGTCTCCATTTTTGGCCACTCTTCTGAATGCAATGATACTATTGCCGCTGTCAGACAATGCCAGCCATTGGAACCCTTCCCAGTTGTAGTCATTTTCATACATGGCAGGAGTATTGCGGTAAAAATGGTTTACAGCCTTGAAAAATTTATGCAGTTTATAGTTGGATTCGTTTTCTAACAAATACCAATCCAACTGGGTTTCAGCGTTCCATTCGTTCCACTGTCCCAGTTCTGCACCCATGAACATCAGCTTTTTACCAGGATGTGCCATCATATAGGAGACAAAGTTTCGCACACCAGCAAATTTCCAGAAATCGTCTCCCGGCATTTTTCTCACAAGGGAGCCTTTACCGTATACCACCTCATCATGAGAGATAGGCAGGATAAAATTCTCTGAAAAAGCATACATCATACTGAAAGTCAGCTTGTCATGGTGATAATTTCTCCACAGCGGATCTTCGGAAATATAAGAGAGCATATCATTCATCCATCCCATATTCCACTTATAGTCAAAGCCCAGGGCAAGAGAATTGCTGGAATCTCCCGTCACATTTGGCCATGCGGTACTTTCTTCCGCAATCATCAGTGCATGGGGACAGTTTTCATGGACAGCACGGTTAAGTTTGCGCAAAAATTCCACTGCCACAAGATTTTCTCTGCCTCCATATGCGTTGGGAATCCACTCGCCTTCTTTGCGGTTATAGTCCAGATACAGCATAGAAGCCACAGCGTCCACTCGGATGCCGTCAAAATGATATTCATTTAACCAGAAGAGGGCAGAGGAAATCAGAAAACTGGTTACTTCATATCGACTGTAATTGAAGATATATGTACCCCATTCTTTGTGTTCACCAAGCCGCCAGTCCTCATATTCGTAACAGCCTGTCCCATCAAAACGAGCCAGACCATGTCCATCTTTTGGAAAATGTGCCGGTACCCAGTCCAAAATCACGCCAATGTTGTGTTGATGACACTTATCAATTAAATACATCAGATCCTCAGGGGTACCGTATCGTGAAGTGGCAGAAAAATAACCGGTTACCTGGTAACCCCAGCTGCCGTCAAAGGGGAACTCGGTCAAAGGCATGAATTCGACATGGGTATAACCCAGTTCTGCTATATAAGGCACCAGTTCGTCTGCAAGGGCACGATAACCATAATAGCTGCCGTCACTGTGCCGTCTCCAGGAACCTGCATTGATTTCATAAATATTAAATGGTATGCTTCTGCGATCTTCCTTAGATTTAGTCTCCAACCATTCTGCATCGTTCCATTTGAATTTGCCGAAGTCATGGACTTTGGAAGCATTATTGGGGCGAACTTCGCTGTAGAATGCATAGGGATCGGATTTGAGAACTCTGGTATGCCATGGTGTTTCTACACTGTATTTGTAGCAGTCACCGGGATGCACATTTTCGATTGTAGTCTCCCAGATGCCAGAATTGTCAATTTTATACATGGCATTGGCACTGTCATTCCATCCGTTAAAATCTCCTAAGACAGAAACGGAGAGGGCATTGGGAGCCCATACTCTGAATACCACTGCATCATCAATCAGATGTGAGCCAAGATATTTGTATGCATCGGTGGAATTTCCTGCCAGAAATTCATTGCGCATAGATTCTACTGATTTCCACATAAGATAACCTCCCGCATATAAAATTTGCTTTTGATTTAATTATACAGGAAGAAGATGGATACTGCAACCAATATTTTCTGATAAGTGAAAAAGAATATAAAATGAAAACAGGCAGATTATTTTGGTTGGAAGATGTTGTCATGCAAATCAGCTTGTGATAAGATAAAAGAATAGAGTGAACTGTAAGGAAATGGAACAGTTGGGAATAGAGAGAAAATGGAGAACAGGATGAAGCACATTTATTTTGCTCCTATGGAGGGCATTACTACCATTACCTATCGCAGTGTATTTCGCCAGCATTTTTCAGGAGTGGACCGGTATTTTACTCCTTTTTTGGTGGCAAATCAGAACCATAGATTCAAAAATCGGGAAAAGCAGGAAATAGTACCTGTTCAGGGTGCAGTGGTGCCACAAGTCCTTGCCAATCGGGCAGAAGATTTCATCTGGGCCGTGCAGGAGCTGGCAAAGTGGGGGTATGAGGAAGTGAATCTGAATCTGGGATGTCCGGCTGCTACAGTGGTGACCAAAGGAAAAGGAGCCGGATTGTTATCGGATGTAAAAAAGCTGGATGAATTCTTTGGGGAAGTGTTCGCATGCAGTCACATTCCAAAGATATCCATTAAGACACGAATCGGCATGAAAGATGCAAAAGAAGTGGTTCCATTGGCAGAACTGTTTGCCAGATATCCATTTTCGGAAGTGATCATACATCCCAGACTGCGAGAAGATTTCTATGCAAATACACCCAATCTGGAAGCCTTTCGTATCATGAAAGAGAAGTTGTCCTGTCCAATATGCTACAATGGGGACTTATGTACAACGGAGGATGTGCAGGCGTTTTCCGGGCAGTTTCCGGAAGTGGATACCATTATGCTGGGACGGGGATTGCTTGCCAATCCGGCACTGGCAAGGGAAATTCAGGGCCAGGAGCCGCTGCAGAGGGAAGAACTGGCCGCTTTTTTGCAGGATTTGCAGGAACGGTATCAGGCGATTCTTTCCGGTGAAAGAGATGTGCTTTTTAAACTAAAAGAACTTTGGTTTTATCTGGGTAGATTATTCCCGGATCAGGAAAGAGAACTGCGGGAGGTGAAGCGAGCCAGAAAGCTGTCCGAGTATGAAGATGCTGTAAGAAGAATTATAAACTGAACGGAAAGGAGAATGAATATGAAAACAATTACCTTAGGAACAACTGGAATTACCACACCCCAAAATGGATTTGGTGCGCTGCCTATTCAGCGTGTGAATCAGGAGACAGCAGTGAAACTGCTGCACAAAGCATATGAAAATGGTATGACATTTTTTGATACGGCCAGAGCATACTCGGACAGCGAGGAAAAGCTGGGGGTTGCTTTTGAGGGGATGCGGGATCAGATTTTCATTGCGTCCAAAACCATGGCCACTACTCCGGAACAATTCTGGGAGGATTTACATACAACTTTACAAAATCTGCGTACCGGGTATCTGGATCTTTACCAGTTTCACTGTGTGAAGCAGTGTTATGCGCCGGGAGACGGTACCGGGATGTATGAGGCCATGCTGGAAGCCAAAGCCCAGGGGAAAATCAGACATATTGGCATCACCGCCCACCAGATTGGGGTGGCAGAGGAGATCGTGGCAAGTGGGTTGTACGAGACATTACAGTTTCCTTTTTCCTACCTTGCCACAGACAGAGACATTGCACTGGTAAAGGCTTGTGAAGCAGCAGGAATGGGCTTTATCGCCATGAAGGGATTGTCCGGTGGATTGTTGAACAATTCCACTGCCTGTATGGCGTTTATGAGTCAGTACAATGTATTGCCTATCTGGGGGATCCAGCGGGAAAGTGAATTGGATGAATGGCTGCATTTCTTTGAAGAAGAACCTGAGATGACTGCGGAGATTCAGGCATTTATTGACAAGGACAGAGCAGAGCTTTTGGGAGATTTCTGCCGTGGCTGTGGCTATTGTGCTCCATGTACAGTGGGAATTGTCATCAACCAGTGTGCCAGAATGTCACAGTTGATCAGACGTTCTCCATCCGCAAGCTGGCTTTCCGAACATTGGCAGAATGAAATGCGGAAGATTGAAGACTGTATCGAGTGCGGTGTCTGCCTCAGTCGATGTCCATATGAACTGAATATTCCACAGTTGTTACGGAAAAATCTGGAAGATTATAAAGAAATCGTGGCAGGGAAAGTGGAGCTTGTGTAGTAGGAGGAGAACATTTATGCAAAACAAAGGTACAAAAATATTAGAAACAGATCGATTGGTTCTCAGACAGTTCCGTCTTGCTGATGCAGAGGAGATGTTTCAAAACTGGGCTTCTGACCCGGAGGTGACGGAGTTTTTGACATGGCCGCCTCATAAAGATGTAGAACTGACAAGAAGTCTGCTCACTGACTGGATTGCACGGTATGATGATCCGTCTTGGTATAATTGGGTGATTGAATATAAGGAATTTGGTCAGATCATCGGCAATATTTCTGTGGTGGAATTGGATGAGGAGATTGCATCTGCTGACGTTGGTTACTGCATGGGAAAGGCATGGTGGGGGCAAGCCATTATGCCAGAGGCTTTAAAAGCAGTGATTGCCTATCTGTTTGAGGAAGTGGGGCTGAATCGTGTAGCAGCATATCATGACAGCAACAATCCAAAGTCAGGCAGAGTCATGGACAAGGCTGGGATGAAACGGGAAGGCGTGCAGCGTCAGGCAGACAAAAACAATCAGGGCATTTGTGACAGAGTATGGCATTCTATTTTACGGAGTGAATATGAGGCGCAGAGAAAATCGCAGAATGGAAAGGAAGATGTGAGTCATTCTGTTTTACAATATGAATATGATGGGCAGAAAACAGGGA
>JAFTGN010000035.1 GCA_017457865.1 Lachnospiraceae bacterium
ATCGGGAAAAGGAACGGATGGCACAGAATTATCTGGATGCCCAAAAGCAGTATTACGAGCTGCTTCGCGACAAGGACTTGCAGACCAGAAAGTTTCGTCACGACATCAGATCCCATTTGGCAACCATGCAGATTTTATGTCAGAAGGGCGATTACGAAGGAATCAAAGAATATCTGGACAATATCAATGGTATTGTAGACAATATGGCCAATTCTTTTAGTGTGGGGCATGAGATCATAGATGCGATGCTGAATCAATATGCGTATCAGGCAGAGAAGGAAAGCATAGAGATGCAGGTATCTGGTCGCATTCCCAACAATCTCAATATCAGTACATTCGATCTGTGTACCATTTTCTCCAATTTACTTCAAAATGCAATCGAAGCGGCTTCGAAGTGTAAGTCGGGAAAAATATATGTGTTGTGTCAGCATTACAAAGGAAACTTGCTGTTGACCATTCAAAATGATTTTGAAAAGAAGCCGGAGTCTGTAGGCGGACGGTTCAAAACCAGCAAGCTGGATGAACAAAATCACGGATTTGGAATGATGAATGTAAAAGAATGTGTAGAACGAAATGGAGGAACTTTTTATACGGAAATAGTGGACAAGTATTTTAAGGCTGTGGTACTATTAGATTGTTGCTATAATCTAGCTGAAAGTTAATGATGAGTGATGGATAAGAAAATATGAAAATTGCAATAGTAGATGATGAACAAATTTGGATTGATAATGCCAGAGAATATGTAGAAAACCATCATTTTAGATGTGGAAATAAACAAATAGACAGCTACAAAGATGGAGAATCTTTTCTTCGTTCTGACATTCCGTATGATATTGTCATTATAGACATTGAAATGCCCAGAATGGATGGATTAGAGACTGCGGCCCAGTATAAAAAACTATATCCGAATTCGATCTTGATCATTTTGACCAGCCATACAGAATTCAGTATGGATGGGTACCTGGTAGAGGCGTTTCGATATATTGATAAGTCACGCTTGCGGGAGAAGCTGCCGGAGGCATTGCGGTCTGCTGACAAAAAGCTGACAGACCATCAGTTCATTGGAATTGAGATTCAGGGAAAGGGAGCCTTTTCCATACGGACAGATCGAATTGTGTATGTGGATATCAAAAATCGAAATCTGGTGATTCATACGGAAAAGAATGAGTATCGCTGTGTGGGAACACTGCGTGAGATGGAAGAAAAATTACGACCCTATCATTTTATTCGCTGTCACCATTCCTGTATTGTGAATCTGGATCATATTGATAACATCAAACGATTGATGTATGGAGAGATTACATTAGATGGTGGTATAGTGGTGGAGGTCAGTGAACGGAAAAGAAGTGCTTTGAGAAGAGAATATATTACTCGGATCAACGAGATTGCCAATGCGTAAAAATAGAAGAATATGGAGAAAAAGACCGCAGTTACGCAGAAAAAACTGCACTTATGCAGAAACGATTGAAATAGGATGGAAAGTTTTGTATACTGCCTTGTGTAAGCATTATTCATAGGAAGCTTAGTTGACTGTCTGTTTTTTCTCCTTCTATAATGTTTTTTCAGACAGTGATATGAAACCTCCCGGTTGTGTGGGCAGAAGGCACATCCGGGAGGTTTTCTGTATGTAAAAAGTGAAACACCAAACAGAAGAAGTTAGATTGGATTTTCTTTTTCCTTGACAGTATTGGGTTGGAATGGTATTATTACAAATAATGCGCTCAGTGGCTTGACCACTGGTCATATACTATATTTGATACAGGAGTGGAAATACTTTGGACTCAGGAGACGTCATACAGCTTATCGTCGTGGTTGTGTTGCTTTTGTTATCAGCATTCTTTTCTTCTGCGGAGACCGCATTGACAGCATGTAATAAGATTCGGATTCAGTCTATGGCAGAGGATGGGGATAAGCGTGCCCTTCGGTTGGAGCACATTTTTGCAAATCAGGAGAAGATGCTTTGTGCCATTTTGATTGGAAACAATGTGGTGAATTTGTCTGCTTCTTCTCTGGCTACTATTTTGGCAACGAGAGTGTTTGGCAATACAGGTGCCGGGATTGCGACCGGTGTTTTGACGGTTGCAGTGTTGATTTTTGGTGAGATCACACCGAAGACATTGGCAACGAAATATGCGGAACCGATTGCACTGACCTATTCTGGAATGATACAGATGCTTATTGCAGTCTGTACACCATTGATTTTCATTGTGAACACATTGTCCAGAGGACTGCTGTTTTTGCTTCGTGTGGATATGAACCAGAAGCCCCAGACCATTACGGAAAGTGAATTTCTGACCATAGTGGATGTGAGCCATGAAGAGGGGGTCATTGAAAGTGAAGAACGGCAGATGATCGCCAATGTGGTGGATTTTGGGGATTCCCAGGCAAAAGATGTGATGATCCCCAAGGTGGATGTGGTATTTGCTCAGGTGGATATGGACTATGAGGAACTGATTGGCATTTTTCAGGAAAATTATTACACCAGACTGCCCGTATATGAGGATACCACGGACAATGTGATTGGTATTTTGAATATGAAGGATCTGCTTTTGTATCAACATGGCACTCCTTTTTCACTGCGGGAATATATGAGAGAGCCGGAGTTTACATACGAGCATAAGAATACATCAGAACTACTAGATGAGATGCGGGAACACAAGACCACCATGATGATCGTACTGGATGAGTATGGTGCCACTGCCGGAATGCTTACATTAGAAGACCTGTTAGAGGAGATCGTAGGGGAGATTCGAGATGAGTATGACGGAGATGAGGAGGAGCGGATTCAGCTGGTAGGAGACGGAGAATACCTGATTGAAGGTAGCATCCAGTTAGATGATCTGAATGATGAGTTGGATTTGGGCTTAGAATCAGAGGAATACGATTCTCTGGGCGGTTATATGATAGAGAAACTGGATCATCTGCCGGAAGAAGGAGAGCAGGTGGAGACAGACACACTGACCCTGACCGTAGCGCAGGTGGTGAAGAACCGGATTGAAAAGGTACGGCTGCAAATGAAACTTTTTTGAAATAAAATCAAAAAATCCTTTTCATTTACAACCGGAGTGTGTTATAATAAATCAGTATGTATAGACTGTCGGCAGAAAGTGCCGCAGGATGTAAGGAAAACAGGTGCTGCAGTGGCTGCAGCAGAATGGAGGAACGTAATGAAGAACCTGAAGCGTGTGAAGACTCTTACAACAAAGAAGTTAGCAGATACCATGAAGAAGGGTGGATGCGGTGAGTGCCAGACATCCTGTCAGTCTGCTTGTAAGACATCTTGTACAGTTGGTAACCAGAGCTGTGAAAATCACTGATTCTATGAGCAGCCGGTGAATGGATAGGGCTGTGCGAAATAGAAAACAGGCAGAGGCACATTCCTTTGCATAACTGTACGGATACCTTAGTCAGAGGGCGGCAGACACATGGATTGTCTTCCGTCTTTGGAGTAAGGTATTTTTTATGATAAGAGATAAATAGGAGAAGTGTGTAGTGGTACATCAGTTTAAAAGCAATGGATATGATATTGTCATGGATGTGAATTCCGGTTCTGTCCATGTGGTCGATGACACAATTTATGACGTAATACCACTGTTTGAGGAATACGACAGAGAGCAGATTATCACACAGCTGTCTGATCGATATGACCGTGAGGACATTGCGGAAGCATGGGACACTGTGGAGGCGTTGAAGGAAGATGGCGTTCTGTTTACAGAGGACACCTACCGGGCATATGCCAGCGATGTATTTAAGAAGAGAAAGACTGTAGTGAAGGCATTGTGTATGCACATTGCCCATGACTGTAATCTGGCATGTCGGTATTGTTTTGCCGGAGAAGGGGAGTATCATGGCCGGAGAGCTTTGATGGATCTGGAAACTGGCAAGAAAGCACTGGATTTTCTGGTGGCCAATTC
>JAFTGN010000036.1 GCA_017457865.1 Lachnospiraceae bacterium
CCAAATCGGGAAGTGCAGAACACTCTTTTGGAATGGATTCTTGGAGTAGGAATTGAATACGATAAAGAATCCAAGAAGCATAGTTGTATCGTGGAAAGACTATAAAAATAAAATATTAAATATATAATCTGGAATGAGAGGTGCCAATGGGTATCTCTCATTTCTGCTTTCGGGGAAAAGAATGTGTGCCTGCGTATTTCATGGTTTGAGAGTGAAAACACTTTGACTTTCAAGAATCTACATGTTATTCTGATTAGAGAATACTAACCTGAAATGCAAAAAGGGAATTTCAATGGGATACAGTAACAGGGGGAGGATTGGAGAACTATGACAATACACGAATTTGGAAAAGGAAATGAGAAAACCATTGTTTTGATACATCCATCACTTGTAATGTGGGACTATTTTGAGTATGTGATTCCTCTTATGGAAAATGACTACCATCTTATCGTTCCTGCGCTTCCTGGATATGACCCGGATGTGAGAGGAGACTTTACGAGCGTGGAGGAAATCGCAGCGGAACTCACGGAGTGGTTTGCGTCGAAAGGAATCACCGAGATTGCATGTATTTACGGTTGCTCTATGGGAGGTGGAATCGTGGCACGGATGTTGGCGGATCATGGAATTCGCATCAACCATGCTGTGATTGATGGAGGAATCACACCCTATCAGATGCCCTGGATTGTCACACGGTTGATTGCGCTGCGAGATTTCCTCATGGTAGGGATGGGGAAAATCGGCGGGATCAAGTTACTTGAAAAGGCATTTTCCACAGATGAATATTCAAACGAGGATTTGCAGTATATTGCGAAAGTAATGAAAATGATCAGTTACAAAACAATCTGGAGAACCTTTGATTCCTGCAACAATTACAAAATGCCGAACCCTGTCAAAGCGGAATGCACCAGTATGGAATATTGGTTTGCCGATGCAGAGGAGAAAGCACGTAAGTGGGATATTGCCTACATCAGAAAAAATTTCCCACAGACCAAATTCCGCAGAATACAGGATGTGGGACATGGAGGACTTGCGGTTCTCCATCCGGATAAACTGGTCAGAGGAATACAGCGGCTCTGCGCAGAGGAATGAAGCCCGTATCATTCGATGGTTTGATATAGAAATGCATTCAGAATATTCTGCGGAGCATCATAGTAGAAACTGCTGTTATAATCATCAATCTTGTCACTGACCTGACAAAAGTGAAATAGAACAGGGGAGCTGACAACAGTTGATACAAAAGTTGAAATTCCTTTTGTGGAATGGTTTGAGAGATCCCATCACGGGAAACCGTAAAGGAATCATAATCAAGGGTTACTTTTCCCAAGGTCAATATGCTGTTGCTCAGTTTTCAAAATAATGTTAGAATGTGTTTGAAATATAGAAAAAGGGGAATATGCGTATGCTTCAAATCAAGAAGATTTCAAAAGAATATGTGACAGGAGAATTACACCAGACGGCTCTTGACAAAGTGTCTTTCAATCTCCGTGACAACGAGTTTGTGGCGATACTTGGTCCCAGTGGGTCGGGCAAAACGACCCTCTTAAACGTCATTGGTGGTCTTGATCGCTATGACAGCGGGGATCTGGTGATCAATGGTATTTCTACGAAAAAGTATAAAGATCGTGACTGGGATTCCTATCGCAATCACACCATTGGATTTGTATTCCAGAGTTATAACCTGATTCCACACCAGTCGATTCTTGCCAATGTGGAACTGGCACTTACGATTTCCGGGATATCCAGGAGTGAACGCAGAAAACGAGCAAAGCAGGCATTAGAACAGGTTGGACTGGGAGCGCAGCTTCATAAAAGACCCAATCAAATGTCTGGTGGACAAATGCAGCGTGTGGCGATTGCTCGTGCGCTTGTGAACAATCCGGACATTCTTCTGGCTGACGAACCGACAGGGGCGCTTGATACAGAAACCAGTGTTCAGGTCATGGAGCTTCTCAAGGAAGTGGCAAAGGACCGCCTGGTGGTTATGGTCACACATAATCCGGAGCTTGCGGAAGTGTATGCAACCCGCATTGTGAATTTACGAGATGGGAAAATTGTCAACGATTCTGATCCGTACATGGTGGATGAAACCAGGCTGGATGCGCCGAAGCATGAGAATATGGGCAGAGCGTCCATGTCTTTCTCTACAGCATTATCACTTAGTTTTCATAACCTTTGCACAAAAAAGGGCAGAACTCTCTTGACATCTTTTGCCGGCTCAATCGGTATCATAGGGATTGCCCTGATTCTTGCGCTTTCGAACGGTGTGAAGACCTATATAGGTGATTTGCAAAAAAGTACAATGACTTCATATCCCATTACAATTGAATCGGAGTCTATGGATTTGTCGGCGATGATGGCTGCCGGAAAAGAAAATGCTGATTCCAAAAATACCGAAGTCACACACGAACTGGATGCTGTGTATTCAGATGGCAGTAGCATGGAAATGGCTTCCACAATGTCAATGAGCATCAGTGAAAACAATCTGACCAGGTTTAAAGAATATTTGGATGATGCGTCAAGTGAAATCCATGCGTACATTGGCGAAAATGGAATCGTTTATTCTTATGACACGCAATTTGGTGTTTATACACACGATCCTGATGGTGTATTCGTGAATACAGACGGGAGTACATTGTCCGGTGACAGTTACAGCAGCGGTATGGGCATGATGGGAATGATAATGGGTGGTTCCGCTTCCGGCAATGACAATTTTGAAGAAATGCTTCCTGGTCAAAATGGAACATTGATCTCCAGTGCCGTGACAGACAGTTATGATGTCCTTTATGGCACATGGCCCAATGCTTATGACGAAGTGGTGTTGGTACTGGATCAGAACAATGAGATTTCGGCAAACACCCTTTACGAACTGGGCATTCTTCCCACTGCTGAATATAAGGAATTGATGAAAAAAATCAATGACGGCGAAGAAATTACATTGGAAACACAAAACTGGAGTTATGAGGATGTTTGCGCAAAAGAACTATATATGATTCCGGCTTGCGATTACTATATGGACAATGGGAATGGGACATTTACAGATATATCTGAAGATACCGCGGAACTTGAAAAGCGGATGGAAGATGCCATACGGCTTAAAATCGTCGGTGTGATCCGTCCCGCCGAAGATGGAAATTATGCAAATATCAGCAGTGTCATTGGGTACACAAAGGCTCTTACAGATTATATCATTGACTATACCAATGAAAGTGCGGTTGTAAAAGCACAGGAGGCATCTCCTGAAATCAATGTGTTGACTGGTGTTTCTTTCTCTCCATCGGATGATGCTGTGGACGATGCGGAAGCATACATTTCCAGTGGAACGTATGAAGAGAACATGACTGCTTTTGGGGTAGTCAGTCTGGATGCACCGTCCGCAATCAGCATTTATGCGGATAGTTTTGAGGACAAAGATGCCATCTCTGATTGTATTGAGGCGTACAACAAGACCGTAAGCGAGGAAAATCAGATTACTTACACAGACTATGTGGGGCTTCTGATGTCTTCTGTCACAACGATCGTCAATGTGATTTCTTATGTGCTGATTGCGTTTGTTGCCGTATCGCTGATTGTATCGTCCATTATGATAGGAATCATTACCTACATTTCCGTTTTGGAACGAACAAAAGAGATTGGGATTCTCCGTGCGATTGGTGCTTCTAAGCGTAATATTTCGCAGGTATTCAATGCGGAAACCTTTATCATTGGTCTGCTGTCAGGTCTGATTGGAATTGGCATTACATTACTTTTGCTGATTCCTGGAAATGCGATCATCCATGTGGTGACAGGATCCACAGACGTAAATGCAATCCTGCCTGTTTCCAGCGGGGTTTTGTTGATTATATTGAGTGTGATCTTGACGCTGATAGGCGGTTTGATTCCCTCCAGAAAGGCGGCAAGAAAAGACCCCGTCACTGCTTTGCGTACGGAGTAAAAGTATCCCTGATTGGTTACAAAAAGCCTTCTGTTATGTGGGGGAATGAAAAATACAATTCAAAGAATTTTGTAAAATTGTGAATCCATCTTGCTTTTCAGAAATAACAATGTTATACTGGAACTATGAATAACTAACAAAATGAAGACATTGTAAAACGCTGATTGCGGAACTTCTGCAAAGGCCCTTTGAAGTGACGCTTTTTACCAGAAGGAGTGTCTGGTACAGAAGTTTCGGGAAGTAAGCCGGTAATGGGCTGCTTGTGGTGCTGAAAGAGTTTCGCAATCACCTAAATGTCTGATATAGGGAAGGATGAACAGTATGAAAAGAAAATGGATAGAAGGTTTGTTTGTGACAGCTATGGCACTTTCGCTTTCTGCCTGTGCAGGTGGACAGACAGGTGGGACAAGGGAAAGTAAAAAACCATCAGAAACAGAATCTACACAGGCAGAGTCTGTACAGGAAGCAGAATCTACACAAACAGAGACATTGATACAGCAGGAAGGAGAAGCAAAGTTGACTAAGATTGATCATACCGCATGGAAGTATCAGGAAGAGGATGATGTGTATTACCAGATTGGAATCGTATACTGTGAAACTCCTGTGGACACGTCTTATGAGACGTTGTCGGTATTTGTACCGGGGGCATATATGACAGGAACGGACAATGGGGATGGAACTTATACCTGCGAATGGAATTTGGATGGAGAGATCAATGGATATACAGCAGATACCGCTCCCATTGTGATGCCCATCAATACACCGGGATATTCCGCACAGGCATCGTTGACGGCATACACCAGTGTGACGGAATATACAGAGGAAGGGTTTGTATATGTGCATGCAGGATGCCGTGGCCGTGATGCAGGGGCACCGGCAGGGATAACCGATTTGAAGGCGGCAGTTCGCTATATTCGATATACAGAGGATACGCTTCCGGGAGATGCGGAACGTATTTTCACATTTGGTATGAGCGGCGGTGGCGCCCAGTCTTCTCTGGTGGGGGCAACCGGTGACAGTGAATTATATGATGCGTATCTGGATGAAATGAAACTACCAGTGGGGTGACCATATCTGGAACTTATGAAACCTTTCAAGCATGCATCTAAGAATCTTGGTGCTTTTGATCAGTTGGATGGCGGACAGGGGGAGAATACCCTGTTTGGTTATGGAGATGGAAACGGCGCACATTTTGATGCTGCTTTGGCAGACATCCTGACAGAGAGTGGCAGCAGCTATGCGTCTGCTTATGCCCAAGATCTGGAAAAAACAGACGGTGCGGGAAATACAGTGGACATCAGAAGAAATATGTATACACCGCTGTATTATCTGCTGGAATCTTCCGAGGGATATGGCACAAGTAATGTGGCAAAGTATTGGAGAATTCGAACCGGAATCGCCCAAAGTGACTGTGCCCTTTGTACAGAGATGAATCTTGCCCTTGCTCTTGCTCAGTACAGTGATGTAGAGGCAGTAGATTTTGAAACCATCTGGGGAGCAGGACATATACAGGCAGAGCGTACAGGTGACAGTACAACAAACTTTATTACGTGGGTAAGAATGTATGGACCAGGAAAATAAATAAGAAAAATAGGAGTCGGAGTTTTAAAAGAGACATCTAAGGGTGTCTCTTTTTTGCGTGAAAAAGTTCTTTCCACAAAAAGTGCCCGCCACACAAAAGATGGGACCTGCGGGAGACGGAAAATTTTTTTGCGGGTTTTTTGTAAAGATTGTGCCATAAAATGTAAAAAATTTGGAACTATCAGAAAAGCTATTGCATGGAATGTTAGAATATGATATCGTGAAATACAACAGAATGATTCTACTAATGATGAGGACATAGGGTGTGACCAATTTTAAACAAAAAAGGAACAGTACAGGAACAGCTGGTTTTTGGAAATATATTTTGATATGATAAATGCAGAAAATAACTCCAAACATAATGGACTACAGCAATAAATGCAACAGTTCAGGCGCTACCATTCTGTGAAGGTGCTGAACTGTTACAGATAGATAAAGAAAGTGAGAAAATAAGTATGGCAGATTTTTTGACTTTATTTCAAAACTACGCAAGTGAATCTAAGATATCAGACAGTACCTTTGCACGGGCATCCGGTTTAAGCAGAGCTTATATCAATAAAATTCGAAATGGAAAGAAATTTTGTAAGAATTATGAAAGGATGATGAAGGTTATAGAATGTCTGCAGCTGGAAAAGAACGCAGAAGAAGAACTGAAACTGGCATACCAGATGCAGCTTTCCGATGACAATGGATATATGATTGTAGATGCAGTTTCCCAGCTGATCAAAAGTTTTGCTTCTATTGCCATAGAGCGTGACAATAGAATTCTCGTAAAAGAGGAGGAGTGGCTGGATCACAAGGAATATCATTATAAAGAGAATATCATGATTGTTTGCCGGAAGCTGATTGAGCAGGAAGCAGTGAAAGCAGATGGGCACGTTCGTCTTATGATGCAGCCGGGACAAGTGCAAGTGCAGGAAGCACTGAAATGGGGACTGCGAAACTATCCGGATTTACAGGTAGACCAGCTGATCGGATTGGAGAAGACAGCCGGAAATAACCATCTGAAAAAGAAAAACATTGAGCTGTTACAGCAGCTTGTTCCCATTATTTTAAGCCAGCAAAAGCTGAATTACAGAGTATATTATCATTATGAGTGGATGAATTCCTATATGTCCGTCTACAGGATGGCGGCTCATTTTCTGGTCACAAGCGGGCAGGTGTTGTGTATCAATGATGATTTTACCCAGGCAATTTTGTGGACGGAGGATACCTGTGTAATGTATTTTACAAGGATGTTTGATGATATGATCCGCAAAGCAGATATGCTGTATTTTACTTCAGCGGATCCGGTTGGTGTCTATTCGGATTTCTTTGTGGATGCATCGGATGTTTGTCCTTCGTATACGATGGGAGGACAGCCTTGTATGGGAATTGCGGCAAATGATGCCATGTTTGAGAAATATGCCATTGAGTTTTATAATAATGAAGTAATGCAACGACTATTGCAGTTCAATCAAAGAGTGAGAAGGATGTATCAGAACACCACAGCGGTTGCATATTTTACCAGGAGAGGAGTGCAGAAATTTTTAGAGACAGGATGGTTAGAGGAGATTCCAAAGGAATTGTATCATCTGCTGGAAATGGAAGACAGAAAATTGCTCATCCGCAATTTGATTGCCCTTGCAAAGGAAGGGAAGTATGAGCCCCATTTGATGGATGAAGACCAGTTTTACCGGTATCCCATTGGACTGGTCATCGACTGTTATAGCGAGAATGATATCGTAGTGTATTACCATACAGATTTTGTGGAAAAGCATTTTATTATCAAGGAAGTTTCACTGGCAAACTGCTTCTATCAGTATATGGAGTGGATGCGAACCAGTTCCAAAGTGTGTTCTGTAGAAGAGACTTTGGCATACCTGGAAAATTTGATTACGGCATGATTTTGTAATCAGTCTTTTGGGGAAAAGTTGATTTTTTTATGAATAAAATTAATGAATTCTGTGGCTGCTGAGTTTTGTGCCAGACTGTCGGATACTACAAAGCCAATGGAGCGTCTGGGAATAGAGCCGGGAGCGGTCAGTTCTACCAGTTCACCGCTTTCCAGTTCTTTTGTCACACATTCCCTGATACAGCAGCCGATCCCCACACCGATTTTGGCAAATTCAATTAGCAGATCCATGGTGGTCAATTCAATCAAGTGCTGAATATCCACCCTTTGTTCTGTCAGATATTGATCAATAAAGGTGCGGGTAATATTTTTTTTGTCCAATAACATAATCGTACCAGTGTGAAAGTAATTGGTGTTTCGCCCCTCTCGCAGATAGAGATGTTCCATGTAGCTGGGTGCTGCCACAAAGGTGTCCACAATATGCATCATAGGAAGAAAAGAAATATGCCGTTCTACAGGAGGCTTTGCAATAAACCCGATGTCGATGGTCTGCCGTTCCAGCATGGAAAGGGTTTCGCCGGAAGACTGGTTTTCTATGGTGAAAGAAATATGGGGGTGGGTGTCGATAAACTCCTTCAGATATGGAATCAGCATATAGCGGCAGAGGGTTGTGCTGACTCCCATTCTGATGTGTCCGATGCCCAGCTTATGTACCCGTACCAACTCATTTTCTGCACAGTCCAGTTCGTGAAAGGCAATCTTCACATGTTGATAGAGAAGTTCTCCTTCCTTGGTCAAAGTCACTCCTCTGGAGTTACGGAAAAAGAGGGGAGTGCTCAGGTTTTCTTCTAGTTTACTGATGGCTTTGGAGATGGCAGGCTGACTGATATACAGGATACGAGCTGCCTTGGAAATATTGCCTGTTTGTGCAACGGTGTAAAAAATGCGATAAAGGGAAAGATTTTGTTCCATTGTTTGCTCCTTTTTGAAGAATTTCTGCTTCCATAAACACAAGTTATAATATGTATTCATAATATGTATTTCAATTATAACATAACTGGTGCTAAAATAAAACAAAAAGTAACTGTTTGGTGCAACTGTTTTGTGACAGTATAAAGTCTGAACGGTTATCATGAAAAATTGTAAACAGGAGGCAGTTTATTATGGGTATGACAATGACACAAAAGATTCTTGCAGCAGCAGCAGGACTGGCGGAAGTAAAGGCAGGGCAGCTGATTGAGGCAGATCTGAGTCTGGTATTGGGAAATGACATTACATCACCTGTAGCCATTCATGAAATGGATAAATTTAACAAGCAGAGTGTATTTGACAAAGAGAAGATTGCGCTGGTAATGGACCATTTTGTACCAAATAAGGATATTAAGTCAGCAGAGCATTGTAAATGTGTACGCCAGTTTGCCTGTCAAAATGGCATCACCAATTTCTTTGATGTAGGAGAGATGGGAATTGAGCATGCTTTATTGCCGGAGAAAGGTCTGGTGGTAGCAGGAGATGTAGTCATCGGTGCGGATTCTCATACCTGTACCTATGGTGCGCTGGGCGCATTCTCTACAGGTGTGGGAAGTACCGATATGGCAGCCGGTATGGCAACAGGGAAGGCATGGTTCAAGGTGCCATCGGCCATCAAGTTTGTGCTCACCGGAAAGCCACAGCCGTGGATCAGCGGGAAGGATGTGATCTTACACATCATTGGTATGATCGGTGTAGATGGGGCATTGTATAAATCTATGGAGTTTACCGGAGACGGCATTGCCAACTTAAGCATGGATGATCGTTTTACCATTTCCAACATGGCAATCGAAGCTGGTGGTAAGAACGGTATCTTCCCGGTAGATGAGACCACCATTGCATATATGAAGGAACATTCTACCAAGGAATTTAAGATTTATGAGGCAGATGAAGATGCAGAGTATGAGGCAGTATACACCATCGATTTGAGTACGCTGAAATCTACTGTATCCTTCCCACATCTGCCGGAAAATACACATACCATTGATGAAGTAGAGGAGATTGCCATTGATCAGGTTGTCATCGGTTCCTGTACCAATGGTCATATCGAGGATTTGAGATGTGCAGCAGCCATTTTGGAGAAGTTCCCGGTCAAGAAGGGACTGCGTTGTATCATTATTCCGGCTACACAGAAGATTTACTTACAGGCAATCGAGGAAGGTCTGGTACAGACCTTTATCAAGGCGGGGGCAGTGGTCAGCACACCGACCTGTGGTCCATGTCTGGGCGGTTATATGGGTATTCTAGCCGCAAATGAGCGCTGCGTATCCACGACAAACCGTAACTTTGTAGGCCGTATGGGAGATGTAACCAGTGAAATTTATCTAGCAAGTCCGGCTGTAGCAGCAGCCAGTGCGGTAACCGGCAAGATCAGCGGTCCGGCAGAATTGGGATTATAGGAGGTAGTGTCATGCAGGCAAAAGGTATTGTATTTAAATATGGAGACAATGTAGATACGGATGTCATCATTCCGGCAAGATATTTGAATTCTTCTGATCCGGCAGAGCTGGCAAAGCACTGTATGGAGGACATTGATAAGGAGTTTGTGAATCGTGTCCAGAAGGGGGATATCATTGTAGCAGATAAGAATTTCGGCTGTGGTTCTTCCAGAGAGCATGCGCCGCTGGCAATCAAGGCGGCTGGTGTCAGCTGTGTCATTGCAGAGACATTTGCCAGAATTTTCTATCGGAATGCCATCAACATCGGTCTGCCTATCATCGAGTGTCCGGAGGCTTCCAAGGGCATTGAGGCAGGAGATGAGGTGGAGATTGATTTTGACAGCGGTATCATTTATAACCGCACCAAAGGAACCTCTTTCCAGGGACAGGCGTTCCCTCCGTTTATGCAGAAGATCATTGCGGCAGAAGGATTGATTAATTATATTAATAATAAATGATGTAAATGACCGGTATCTTTCTGACTAAGAGCAAATATCTACTCCAAATTGCCTTTGGCGATGGGATTTTATAATAGAATGAATTATCTTTAGGAATCTCTAATCCTTATTTAGGAGGGTGGGGATTCCTTTTTTCATTTCATATTTAAATGAAATTATGTCAGAAAATGGGTAAAACATGTGTCTAATGAATAGGAGGTGATAAGGAAATGGAACCAATAGGAGAACAGGAATTTGAAGATTTGGTAAAACAATATGGAACGGAATTGCTGCATATTTGTTTGATGTATTTAAAAAACTATCAATTGGCAGAAGATGCGGTGCAGGAAACTTTTCTAGCTGTATATCAAAACTATGGGAAATTTAAGGGAAATAGCAGCCTGAAAACATGGATGACTCGTATTGCAATGAATAAATGTAAAAATATTTTACGAAAAAAATATCTTCAAGTGGAATGTCTCCCCCTCGACTTGCAGATTCCAAAAGAAGGGGAATGGGGAAAGATAGAGAGGGAGATGACAGTTACAAAAGCGATTGTAGAGTTACCAAGGAAAGAACGTGAAGTAATGATTGCTTATTATTACCAAGGATTATCTGTAAAAGAAGTAGCAGAGTTGTATCAGTTAAAAGAGGCAGCTGTCATGCAGAGAATGAAACGGGCAAGAAATAAGCTCAAAAATAGATTAGAAGGGATGCTCTAATTATGGAAAGAGAACAAGGAGAATTGCACAAAAAATTAGTAGAGGAATTGTCAGTGGTTTCTTTACCGGAAGACTTTGCCAGTCGGGTTATGCAACAAGCAAAAAAAGACAGGCAATTTTCGAAGAGAACCATATTGGTGTTTGCAGTGAATTTATTTGTGATTCTGATTCCATTTTGTGCAGTTGGAATGTATATTTATGAAAGTATATCAGTGAATCAAGAAGTATTGCCGGAATTATTGCCAATGGAAGTGAAAAACATATCTTACTTAAGTGTTGAAACAACAGATGAATTTTTTTTCCGCACAGAACGGATCGATTATAAAGAAGTGGAGAAAGAATTAGGTATACAACTCCTAGAAGCAGATGGAAAGACTGTTGAAAAGGATTTTGTCGTTCAGTATTTATCTGATGGGGGAAACTGGATTCGTCTTTCGTTGAAAAATTATTTCAAAGTAAATGGAAGACCAATTGATTGGAAAATTGAAATCATTACAAGCGAAACACAAAAGGAACAGGGGTGGGATCATGAATATTTGGGCTATTATCAATATATTGAAACAGTTCATATAAATCGGACGCCCATTCATTTATTACAGGATACAGTAGCGGTTTCTACTCTAAAAATTCAGTCTGAAAAAATTGCTGTTTTTGTCTATGATGGAGTCCGCTATACAATATCCGGAAGAATTTCTATAGATGAATTAAAAAATATTTTGGAGGAATTATTACAATGAGACAATGGGGTGTCAGATTGCTATTTATGCTATATTGTCTGATATTGTTTTATGTATTATTTGGGGTTCGGATACAGTATGGCGGTGCATCTTTTTCAGGTTCAATGTGGGAGTATGCCAAAATGCATATAAATTTTATTCCAATAAAAACCATAGGTGAGTATATAAGAGCCGCAAAAGAGGGTACGATTAATATACAAATTATCTTGAAAAATCTTTTGGGAAACTTGCTCCTGTTTTTTCCTATGGGCATATATTGGGCGTTCAGAAGAAAAGAAGAATCCATTGGAAAATTTATTTTAAATATGCTAATGATTTTGCTCATGATAGAACTGCTACAGTTTTTAACTAAACTTGGAAGTTTTGATGTAGATGATTTTATACTGAATCTGACAGGAAGTCTGGGAGGATTCTGGCTTGGCAAGATAGCGAATCACAGGATAAGAGCAAATTTATTTATCTGAATGTTAAAAAAGTTGGTGTTGGGTTTGTATGAAAAATGTATACCCTCTGACACCGGCTTTTTTGTTTAGAAAATCGTTAGATTTGACACAAAAATTTCACTGGTATTTTAAAGCTGCTTATGGTAAGTTGTCATCAGGGAACTTTTCAGGAAATTTTCACCAGAAACTGACAGCAGCAAAAACAAGGGGGACAGTTTTTTTGCGTGTCTTTGATAATCTTTGACAGAGGTTGACATTTTTTGAGAGAAGAAAGCTGGCACAAAGGTGGAAAATTGCGGTTGAATTTGCTTTTCAGAAAGGAATTCCTGTAGTTTAATTACATATGTTAAAATAAGCCGCTGGAGCGGTATGAAGATACTGTGGAGGGAGAGATACTATGTCAGAAAAAGTAATCGAAAATAACCGTGTGAGTGTAATTGGGGAAATTGTTTCAGGATTTACGTTTAGCCATGAAGTATTTGGAGAGGGTTTCTATACGGTAGATATGGCTGTGAATCGTCTGAGTGACCAGATGGATGTGATTCCATTGTTGGTTTCAGAGCGATTAATTGATGTGAAAGCGGACTATCAGGGGCGGACCGCGATGGTCACTGGACAGTTTCGTTCTTACAATCGTCATGAGGGCATGAAGAACCGTCTTGTCCTGTCTGTATTTGTGCGGGAGATTGAATTTATGGAAGCATTTACAGATTATACGAAGACCAATCAGATCTTTCTGGACGGTTATATCTGCAAACAGCCCATTTATCGGAAAACACCTCTTGGCAGAGAAATTGCCGATTTGCTGGTAGCGGTCAACAGGCCCTATGGAAAGTCAGATTACATACCATGTATTGCCTGGGGGAGAAATGCACGTTATGCATCTAATTTTGACGTGGGCAATCGCCTGCGCATCTGGGGCAGAGTGCAGAGTCGGGAATATACCAAGAAATTGACAGAAACGGAATGTGAAAAGAGGGTTGCCTATGAAGTATCTGTCAGTAAATTAGAGGATGTAGAACTGACAGAGTAAAGAGAAGTAACTAGAAGTCGAATTATGGCTTTGAAAAGAGAAAATGATTGACGGAACAGTATAATTGTGATATAGTGTAGAAAATGATGAAAAGTAGAGGTTGCGCTGCTTAAGAGTAAGTATCCGGATATGTGTGGCATAGGAGAAGGATATTGAAAGGAATCGGCGCCGAAACGGAAAGAATCCACCATTCTTTTTTGTTGGGCATAGGGTGAAGAAGTCTATGACTGTCGCTTGAAAAGGCGGGGTGCTACTGAAAGATTGTATTTCTTTTTTCAGAATGATTCGCGTCTTTGAGAGCTGACCTTTGCTGTCAGCTCTTTTTTCATTATGAAACAATATTTCACAATTTTGCCAGCAGGCATGGTGCAGACAAAACTGCGCCGGAAAGGAAAACATATGGCTATTTTTAAGGGAGCGGGTGTGGCAATTGTTACGCCATTTACAGAGAACGATGAAGTCAATTATGCAGCATTGGATCGAATGATTGATTTTCAGATTGAGCAGGGAACAGATGCCATTATTATCTGTGGTACCACGGGAGAGTCTTCTACCTTGAATTATGAGGAGCATGACGAGTGTATTCGCCATACCGTAGAGTATGTAGCAGGCAGAGTGCCGGTTGTAGCAGGAACCGGTTCCAACTGTACCTCTGAAGCGGTACGTCTGTCTATTCATGCAGAGCAGTCCGGTGCAGATGCACTGCTGTGTGTGACACCTTATTACAATAAGGCAACCCAGAAGGGACTGAAAGAATACTTTACTGCCATTGCAGAGAGTGTGTCCATTCCTGTGATCATGTATAATGTACCATCCAGAACCGGATGTAACATTTTGCCGGAGACGGCGGTAGAACTGGCAAAGACCGTGCCGAATATCGTTGCCATCAAGGAAGCTTCCGGCAATATCAGTCAGGTAGCAAAGCTGGCAAGTCTGGCCAATGGCTGCCTGGATATTTATTCCGGCAATGATGACCAGATCGTACCGTTGTTATCTTTGGGCGGTATTGGTGTCATCTCGGTATTGTCCAATGTGGCACCGAAATTTACACATGATATGGTGGCCAACTATTTAGAGGGCAATGTGGCAGAGGCAACCAGAATGCAGTTAGAGGCGATTCCACTGTGCAATGCGCTGTTCTGTGAAGTAAATCCAATTCCGGTAAAGACTGCGCTCAATATGATGGGCATGGAAGCAGGTGGATTTAGAGGTCCGTTATGTGAAATGGAAGAGGCAAACAAGGCAAAATTGCAGACTGCATTGGAAAATGCCGGATTGCTGTAATCCAGGAAAGCCAGAAAGGAATCATGAGGGAAGATACTACGGAAAGGATAAAACATGTTAAAAGTAATCATTGTAGGCAGTAATGGCAAGATGGGAAAGGTTTTAGATGAAGTCATTTCTGCGGAGGAGACAGTAGAAATTGTTGCCGGTGTAGACAAGGAAGATTTGGGATATTATTCTTATCCGGTATTTCAGAGTGTGGCAGCGTGCACAGTGAAAGCAGATGCAGTCATTGATTTTTCTGTTTCTGTGATCACCGACGGGGTAGTAGATGACTGTGTGGCAAAGAAACTGCCGTTGGTATTGTGTACCACTGGTTTATCAGAGGCACAGATGGCACATATAGATGCAGCGGCTAAGGAGATTCCCATTGTACAGTCTTACAACATGTCTCTGGGAATCAATACGCTGGTGAAACTGTTAAAGTCTGCGGCCCCCCTTTTGGCAGATGCCGGGTTTGACATTGAAATCATTGAAAAACATCACAATCAAAAGATTGATGCGCCAAGCGGAACCGCATTGCTCCTTGCAAACAGCATGAATGAGGTGTTGGATCACCAGTATTATTATCAGTATGACCGTTCCACCAGAAGACAGAAGAGAGAGCGGACAGAGATTGGCATCAGTGCCATTCGTGGTGGCACCATTGTAGGGGAGCATGAGGTGATTTTTGCCGGAAAAGACGAAGTCATTTCCCTGAAGCATGAAGCCCATTCCAAAGCAGTATTTGCCAAGGGTGCTGTGCAGGCAGTGAAATTCCTGGCAGATAAGGAAAATGGACGCTACACAATGGCAGATGTTATCGCATAGAAACTGGTTGGAATCAAACGAAGAGATAAAAAGAAAATGGCACATATGCCTGTCAAATCTTTCTATGAGATTGAAGGGCGTATGTGCTGTTTTTGTGTAAGCAGAAAAGTTGCTTACGCAACTGCGTCTGGTTCGGGCGTTTTATTTTTTAAAATTACTTTTGGGATGGAAAAACACAAACTGAACATATTTTTATGGTATAGTGGTAGGCAAATAACAGGGAAAGAATGAGGAATACTATGGAACAGTTAAAAATACTGGTTGTAGATGATGAAAGTCGTATGCGCAAGCTGGTACGGGATTTTCTGGTGCGGAAGAATTTTGAGGTCATTGAGGCGGAAAATGGAGAGCAGGCAGTGGATCTATTCTTTGAAGAAAAGGATATTGCATTGATTTTGCTGGATGTGATGATGCCGAAAATGGACGGTTGGCAGGTGGTGCGAACCATTCGGGAATATTCTTCTAAAGTACCGATCATTATGCTGACGGCGAAAGGGGAAGAGCAGGATGAATTACAGGGATTTGAACTGGGGGTGGATGAGTATATTTCCAAGCCTTTTAGTCCGAAGATTCTGGTGGCACGCATTGAAGCGATTTTGCGCAGAAGCAATACAGTTGTGACAGAAATGAAAGACATTGGCGGAATTGTCATGGATAAGGCGGCCCATACAGTTTCTGTAGATGGCAAAAATGTGGAATTGAGCTACAAGGAATTTGAACTGTTGGCATATTTTATGGACAATCAGGGACTGGCACTTTCCAGAGAAAAGATTCTCAATCATGTATGGAATTATGATTATTTTGGAGACGCCAGAACCATTGATACCCATGTAAAAAAACTGCGCAGCAAATTGGGCGAAAAAGGGGATTATATCAAAACCATCTGGGGTATGGGTTATAAATTTGAAATCCCTCAGGCATAACAACAGGAAAGTGGATAATGGGAATGCATATGAAAAAGATTTCACTTCGATTGAAATTGACGGTTATTTTTATCAGTCTGCTGGCGGTTACATTGGCGTTGGTATATTTTTTGAACAGCCAGTTTTTGGATGATTTTTATTATCAGAATAAGACCCAGAGTATGGTGGAGTCTTATCAGACCATACAGAATATGATTGTAGAGGGAAACTATTCCAGCGATGAAATTGAACTGGAGATGACGAAAATCAGGGATAAGTACAATATTGCTATGCTGTATCTGGATGCAGATAATCTGGAGTTGGTGGGAAATTATGCATCCAGAGTAGAAGAAAAAAGCATGACACAAAAATTGTGGCAATATATGCTTGGCTCTGCGGCAGATGATGTGACCATCTACAGTCAGCCAAATGATTTTGAAAACCAGGTAGTTTACAACGACGAGCAGATTCAAATATTGGAAACGAAGGAAGCGATGACACAGAATACGTACCTGGAAAGTTGGGGACTTTTTGATGAAAAGATTGTGTATGTCATGTCCACTCCACTGGAATCCATTCAGGAAAGCGTGTCGATTGCCAATCGACTGCTTTTGATGGTGGGCAGTGCAGTACTGCTTTTGGCGGTAATCATTTTGCTGGTGATTACCAGACAGGTGACAAAGCCCATTTTGGATTTGGCAGAGATTTCAGAAAAAATGTCTCATCTGGATTTCCAAAAACGATACACGGGAAAGGAACGGGATGAAATCGGAATTCTGGGAAATAGCATCAATACTATGGCAGACCGTCTACAGGAAACCATTGAGGAATTGCAGGAAGCCAATGAACAGCTGAAGAGAGACATTCAGGAAAAAGTGGAGATCGATGAAGTGAGAAAAGAATTTTTGTCCAATGTATCTCATGAACTGAAAACGCCCATTGCGCTGATTCAGGGATATGCGGAAGGATTGCAGGAATCGGTCAATGATAGTCCGGAAAGCCGGGATTTCTATTGCGAAGTGATCATGGATGAAGCAGATAAGATGAACAAAATGGTGCGGAAACTGTTGACGCTGAATCATCTGGAATTTGGGAAGGATGTATTGGATTTGACGGAGTTTGATATCGTGGCACTGGTACAGTCCGTTCTGGGAGCCAATGCCATTACCCTCAAACAAAAAGAAGCGCAGGTGCATGTGAATATGCCGGAATTTGCAGTGGTGGTGGGAGATGAATTTAAAATAGAAGAGGTGGTCACCAATTATCTGAGCAATGCACTGAATCATCTGGATTATGAGCGGGAGATTGAAGTGTCCGTCACAGAAACAGAAGACAAGGTTCGTGTCAGCGTGTATAATTCAGGAAACCCCATTCCAGAAGAAGACCTTTCTAAAATATGGGATAAATTCTATAAAGTAGATAAGGCACACACAAGAGAATATGGCGGCAGTGGCATTGGGTTGTCTATCGTGAAGGCCATCATGGAGTCCCAGGGGGAGGCGTATGGTGTGGAAAACTGCAAGAACGGAGTGGAGTTCTGGTTTGAACTGTCAAAGGTAGAAGCGGTAACACCGCAAACGGAGTAGCCTGTAAAAGACCAGTTATGCCCATGTGTCATTTATGGGAATTTTGTGTAAAAAATATGAAAAAAGTTATTGACAATCGTCGAGGAAGGTGCTATTATTGTTTCTGTTGCCGCTGATGACATTTCAGAGACAACAGAAACAATTCAGACACAATTTCATGAGTTGAAAAACTTTTGAAAAAAATTTCAAAAAGTGCTTGACAAATCTTGAGACTGTGTTATAATGAATAAGCTGACTGAGAGAGCGAAAGCTTGAATGGAAGGCGCAAAGAACCTTGACAACTGAACAGTATAACCAACCTCGAAAATTCTTAAAACTCTGGAATCTGAACTGTTGGATGACCGGAGAAGAGAATGTTCAAGAAGAGAACGAACCTAAAACAGTAAAAAACGGAAGTTTCAAACGGGAAAAGAAAAAGCCTGTGTTGATTCTGAAGG
>JAFTGN010000037.1 GCA_017457865.1 Lachnospiraceae bacterium
ATTGTATGATAAGTGAAAGGGGAATTTTCAAAACACATACACACAGAAAGGGGGACGGCAGGTGACCAAAACAGTGTTGCGCACAGAGGCAGAACTGTCGGCATTGTACGACAGACATAAGGATATGGTGTATCGGGTCTGTTTTGCTTATATGAAAAATCCGGCAGATACAGAAGATGCGGTACAGGAGACCTTTATCCGGCTCATACAGGCAGAGCCCTTGTTTGAGAATGCAGTGAATGAAAAAGCATGGCTCATTCGAACTGCCACCAATATTTGCGAGAATCATTTACTTTGCCTCCTTTTCATTAGGAGCGGTATCCGCTTATACGGAAATCGGAGGACCCGTAAGTGACAATGTACAACTGCGGGAAACCATTGCGGGAATGATTGAACAGATGATTGAAACTGGAGAGCCGAAGCTGGGAGAAATCGTGGAGTAAGGAACACTTGGTGATTTTTATGAAAATTTCATGAAATAGACGGGCAGGATTTCTTGATGAAACCTGCCTTTTTATGGTAAACTAGAAAAGGTATCTGATTGGTTTAAAAACGAAAAACAAAGACTTGAAAAGAAAGGAGCAATGGTATGGCAGAAAAGGGGACGAGTGTAGAGCAGTTATTTTTAGACAATGTGAATGTAGAGCAGGTATTCAATCTGATGGATCGAATTGATTATCTGTTTCTGCGCTATATACGGGATAAGGCCGCCAATTCCGAAACTGGTGGTGTGTATCTGGCAGAACTGGCAGAGGGGCTGCAGATGCCGATGCCGAGTGTATCCAGAGAGATTTCCAAGCTACAGGAGAGAGGGTATATCAAGTGGCTGATGGGAGAGGAACGGAATCGTACTTATGTGGAACTGACACAGAAGGCAGTGGACAGACTGGAACAGCAGCGCCAGTATTTGCGTGAGGTATATGAGAAGATTACAGAGGAACTGGGAGAGGAAGAGACAGCTGCCTTTGTAAAGAGTCTGCATCGGGTGGCGGAGATTGTAAAGAAAGAGACAAAGGAAACAGAATAAAGATCATATGGATGGGAACAATTCAGATGCGATCCATATGAATACAGAGCAGGATTGGCTTTTGGGAGTCAGTCCTGTTTTTATGTGAGATGTGTTGATTTTTCTGATTATAAGGAAAAGTATATGACAGGTTATAAGAAATACCTATCACAGAAAAGCACCAGGTGGATTGACAAAGCCAAACGGAAATGCTATATTCAAACATAAGAATATAAAACATACCTATTTGATAGGAAAAGAAGGCGTTGCCGTGCATTCTCTTCATGAAGAAATTCTATTCTATGGAATACACAGGCAATTGCCCAATGGAACAAGAAAGGAGGAAGGATAGAGTGAAGTTTAATACATCTTTGCTACATGCCGGGAAAGACCGGGATGAAAAATACGGAGCTACCCTCTCTCCTATTTACCAGTCCAGTGCCTTTGCACAGCCTTCTGCTGATGCATTGGGACGGATTTTTGAAAATCGGGCACCGGGATACTGTTATACAAGAGTGGGAAATCCGACCATTACAGAGTTTGAAAACCGGATGACAAAGTTAGAGGGAGGGCTTGCCAGCATTGCCTGCGCTTCAGGTATGGCAGCTTTGACCAATGCTTTTTTGAATATCCTTAGTGCCGGAGATGAGATTGTCACCAGTGCCAGCTTATATGGCGGCAGTATTGATCTGTTTGCGGATTTGGAACCATTTGGCATCCGCACCATTTATGTGGAGAACAATCACTGGGAGCAGTTTGAAGCTGCCATTACAGACCGTACCCGGTTGATTTTTGCAGAAACCATTGGCAATCCAAGACTGGATGTGACGGACATCAGGGCGCTGGCAGAACTGGCACACAGCCATCACATCCCATTGATCGTGGACAATACAGTGGCCACTGCATTTCTGGTACGCCCCATTGCACTGGGTGCAGATATTGTGGTGAATTCCACGTCCAAATATATCAACGGAAGCAGCAATTCCATCAGCGGTGTCCTGACAGACAGCGGCAACTTTAAGTGGGACTATGACCGGTATCCGGGATTGAAGCCCTATCAGAAATACGGTCCTTATGCGTATATTGCAAAGCTTCGCAATGGATTGTTCCGTAATACAGGTGCCTGTTTGTCTCCACAGACGGCTTTCCTGAATCAGATCGGACTGGAAACACTGGGACTTCGGATGGAACGGCAGTGTGCCAATGCTTTGGAATTGGCACAGTGGTTAGAGGGTACCTATCCGGAGTTGGTTGTCAATTATCCCGGTTTGAAAAGCAGTTCCTGGTATGAAATTGCAGACAAACAGTTTGGGGCAAATTTTGGGGGGATTCTAACCATCCGTACCGGCAGCAAAGAGCGGGCCTTCCAGCTGATAGATAGTCTGAATTATGTATATGTATTGTCAAATATTGGAGATACGAAAACGCTGATCGTTCATCCTTCATCTACCATCAGCCTGCACAGTACAGAACAGCAGAAGATTGATGCAGGTGTCTTTGAGGATCTGGTACGTGTCAGTGTAGGAATAGAGGATATTGAAGATCTGAAAGAGGATTTTGCACAGGCGATTGCAAAAGCCTTTCGGTAAGAAGAGTTACCCGGTTGTACTGGGGGAATGGAGGATTGTGATGGCAGGTACCATTGATTATGCTGCTTTGAAGAAGGGTGGCTTTATGCGGCAGAAGCAAAAGGGATATTTTTCCCTGCGTCTGCAGGTGGTAGGTGGAAATCTTACCGCGGAGAATATTAAAACGGTTTCCGAGGTGGCAGAAAAATACGGACACGGATATGTACATATGACATCCCGTCAGGGAATTGAGATTCCATTTATCCGGTTTGAAGACATCGAAGAAGTGAGAGCAGAGCTGGCAAAGGGCGGTGTGAATCCGGGCGTGTGCGGTCCCAGAGTACGGACCGTCACTGCCTGTCAGGGCAGTGACGTCTGTCCAAGCGGCTGTATTGATACCTATGGTCTGGCAAAGGATTTGAATGAGCATTATTTCGGCAGAGAACTGCCTCACAAGTTCAAATTTGGTGTAACCGGTTGTCAGAACAACTGTCTGAAGGCAGAGGAAAATGACCTGGGGATCAAGGGCGGTATGGAAGTAACCTGTGACCATGATGCATGTATTCACTGTAATGTTTGTGTGAAGGCATGCAGAGAGGGTGCTTTGTCTGTGCAGGATGGACAGATTGCCATCGACAGAGACAAGTGCAATTTCTGTGGACGGTGTGTGAAGTCCTGTCCGGTAGATGCATGGCATGGAGAAAGCGGTTACATCGTATCCTTCGGCGGTCTGTTTGGCAATCATATTTATAAAGGAGAGACGCTTCTTCCGATTATCAAGGATAAGGAAACCCTGTTCCGGGTGGCAGATGCGGCCATCGGCTTTTTCGAGGATTTTGCAAATCCGGGAGAGCGGTTCCGTCTGACCTTACAGAGAGTGGGAGAAGAAGAATTCCGGAAAAGAATACAGGAGGCATATAATGGCTGAGATTTCATTTGATGAGCAGGTAGATATTACAGATAAAGTGTGTCCACTGACATTTGTAAAGGCAAAAGTCAGTCTGGAGGAGCTGGATGAGGGACAGATTCTGGCAATCCGTATGAATGACGGAGAGCCGGTACAGAACGTACCTCGCAGCATCAAGGAGGAAGGTCACCAGATTTTGAAACTGGAAGACAATGAAGACGGAACCTACACCCTTTATGTGAAGAAAGTAGGAGACTGATCTGTCGTGCAGGCAAAAATACAAACGACGAAGTCGATATGGAATGATTTTTGCCTGTAACTGTGAGGGTACTGAACAGTTACAAAATGAGGATAGGTTTATTTGAAATAGAAAATCAGAAAGGATAGGAGAAAGAAATGTTTATTACAGTAACAGGAACCAGAAAAGAAGTAAAAGATGGATTGACACTGCCGGAGTTGATTGAATTGGAGAACGTAGAGACACCAGAGTATGTCACTGTTTCCATCAACGAGGAGTTTGTCAGCAGTGCAGATGTAGCAAGCACGGTATTAAAAGACGGTGACAGCGTAGAATTTCTGTATTTCATGGGAGGTGGCTGCTAATGGCTTTGACAGATGAACAGTTAGAGCGGTATTCCCGCCATGTAATTTTAAAAGAAGTAGGCGCAAAGGGACAGAAGAAGCTGCTCAATGCCAAAGTGCTGATCATCGGTGCTGGCGGACTGGGCGCACCGGCAGCTATGTATCTGGCAGCAGCAGGTGTAGGTACCATCGGTATTGTAGATGCCGATGAGGTAGATTTGTCCAACTTACAGCGTCAGATCATCCACGGTACAGAGGATGTAGGCAAGCCAAAGGTGAAGTCTGCCGAGGAAACCATCGCAAAGATGAACCCGGATGTAAAAGTCAACACCTACCAGTTGTTTGTTACCTCTGAAAACATCAGAGAGCTGATCAGAGAGTATGACTTTATCATCGATGGTACAGATAATTTCCCGGCAAAGTTCCTGATCAACGATGCCTGTGTCATGGAGAAGAAGCCATTCTCCCATGCGGGAATCATTCGTTTTAAGGGACAGCTGATGACCTATGTACCGGGAGAAGGTCCATGCTATCGCTGCGTATTTAAGAACCCACCGCCAAAGGATGCAGTGCCTACCTGTAAGCAGGCAGGTGTCATTGGCGCAATGGGCGGTGTCATCGGCAGTTTGCAGGCCATGGAGGCCATCAAATATATCATTGGCAAGGGTGACCTGCTGACAGGCTATTTGCTGACCTACGATGCATTGACTATGGAGTTCCATAAGATCAAGCTTCCAAAGGAAACCAGCGGCTGTGCAGTCTGCGGTGATCATCCGACCATCACAGAGCTGATCGACTATGAGCAGGCAGTGTGTGAACTGAAAAGACCGGAATAATGGTGAAGGGACTGAACAGTTACGGAAATGCTTTCAAATAGAGGAGAAGAATCAGATGTTAAAAATAACAAAAAGTGATTACGAAAAAATTTTAAAGCATGCAGAGGAAGGTCTGCCAAACGAGGCCTGCGGTCTGCTTGGCGGCACCATTGAAGGTGACATCAAGACCGTGCAGCGTGTGTATCTGCTGACCAATATTGATGAGAGCAATGAACATTTCAGTATGGACCCTAAGGAACAGCTGGCCGCCATCAAAGACATGCGTGCCAATGGTTGGGTACAGTTAGGCAACTGGCATTCCCATCCGGAATCTCCGTCCCGTCCTTCTGAGGAAGATAAGCGTCTGGCATATGATTCCAGTATTGATTATCTGATTTTGTCTTTGCAGGATAGAGAGCATCCGGTGTTGAACGCATTCCGGATTCAGGGACATACAGATGTGTCCAAAGAAGAAATCCAGTATGTAGAGTGATCAATTGCAAAGTCTGAAGAGACGTTTGCGTGTCATGAAACATAGAAGTGAAGAGGAGCAGCCAGTGCCACAGTTTACAGAATGGGCATTTGGCTGCTTTTTTTATGTAATAGGAAATTCCTATTAGGTAACAGAAAATTCTGTCACCCAAAAAGTGCGACCCGCCAGGATGCGACCTCGCGCGAAAGAGAAAAAGTTGCTTATGCAACCGCGCTCGGCGCAAGAATTCTGCGTTCGCAGAATTCTTTTCTTAATTTTCACATTGACTTTCCGGCCATATGTTTATATCGTGTAGGAAGGCAATTGTGAGGGCACGGAACAGTTGCGTATCAATAAAAAATGAAAGGGAACTAAAAGAATGAAAAAGGAAGCAAGAAAGCTGGCGATGATGTGTGCAGCAGCACTGGTTTGCAGTGGGTGTACCGCAACAGATCGGGCAGAATCTACACAGGCGCTGGAAAATACAGTGGTACAGACAGCGGAAACTGTTGCGGAGACAACTGTAGAGAGTACCGCAGTACAGACAGAGGAAGAGACGGAGACAGAGGCTCTGGAAGCAGAAGCCGTTACCTTTACGGATGATCTGGGCAGGGAAGTGACGGTTTCTGATCCTGGGCGTGTGGCAACCCTCATTGGCAGTTTTACAGACATCTGGCAGTTGGCAGGCGGGGAAGTAGTGGCAGCGGCCAATGATTCCTGGACCAGTCTGGAACTGGATTTGGGAGAAGATGTGGTGAATCTGGGCGGCATTTTAAACCCGGATGTAGAGCAGCTCATTGCGGCAGAGCCAGACTTCGTCATTGCCAGTGCCAATACTGATGCAGATATTGAACTGGAAGAAACGCTGACACAGGCGGGGATCACAGTGGCATACTTTGCGGTATCCAATTTTGATGACTATCTGCATATGCTGGACATTGCCACTTCCATTACCGGCAGAAAAGACCTGTACGAGAAAAATGGTCTGGCGGTGCAGGAGCAGATTGCACAGGTAAAGGAGCGAATGGATGGAAGTGCACCTACGGTGTTGTTTTTGCGTACCGCTTCCAGCAGCATCAAGGCAAAGGGAAGCAAGGACAATGTAGGCGGTGAGATGCTGGCAGACTTAGGCTGTATCAACATTGCAGATCAGGAAAAAAGCCTGTTGGACGATCTGAGCATCGAAGCCATCATTGCGGCTGACCCGGATTATATTTTCATCACCACACAGGGAGAAAATACACAGGCGGCCATGGATACAGCAGAGGAGCAGCTGCTTGGCAATCCGGCATGGAGTTCCCTGACAGCAGTGCAGGAAGGACGGTATTATGTGTTGGATAAACATTTGTACAACCTGAAACCCAATGAAAAGTGGGGACAGGCATATGAACAGTTGGCAGATATCTTATATCCGGAGGAGTAGGCAATTGTGAAATTCCATTTACTTTTTTGACATGATGCCTGCGTACGCAACATGTCTCTCGAAGGCACGCTTTCGCTTCGGTGAAAACGTAACGGATACTAATGTTTTTGAGTAAATGTTATAACATTTACTCAAAAACAAAGTACCGACGTTTTCAAGAGCCTTCTTAAGACATGTTTGCCTCCCTTGGCATCATATTCAAGATACTTTTCGGAGTTTCACAATTGCCTGATCTACAGAAGGAAGATTGGGGGGTGGATATGGCATATTTTCCGTTTTTTATGGAGATAAAGGGACAAAAGGGTGTGATGGTAGGCGGCGGTAAGATGGCTCTGCACAAGGCAGAGAAGTTACTGCCTTTTGAGCCGGAGCTGACGGTGATTGCGCCGGATATTTTGCCGGAGCTTCTGGCAAAAGAGGGACTCACTTGTGTGAAACGGGCGTTTCAGGATGCAGATATAGAAGGTGCGATGTTTGTCATTGCAGCGACCAGGGATGAAGCACTGAATGCCCACATCAGCCGGATTTGTCAGGAACAGAAGATTCCGGTGAATGCAGTGGATAATCTGACCCATTGTACCTTTTTGTTCCCGGCACTGGTGCAGGCGGGAAATCTGACCATTGGCATCTCCACCGCAGGGGGGAGTCCCCAGACAGCAGCGTTGCTGCGCAGCCGGATTGCAGCCGGACTGCCTGTGGAAATTGACCGGATTCTGGACTATCTGGCCAGCCTCCGTGAGCCTGCCAGACAGCACATTGCAAATGGAAAGCACAGAGCAGCCTTCTTAAAGGATATGGCATCTGTCTGCTTAGAGGAAGGCAGAATCTTCGGTCGGGAAGATACAGAGGCACTGCTGGCACAGTATGCACAGGAAGATTTCAGCAGATTGGCACAGAGGATACAGAAAGGTGGGGAAGATCACGAAAAGCAGGAAACACAAGATCATCTTCTCACATGGCAGAGTGTCCATAAACCAGGTGTTACGCTGGTTGGTGCAGGCTGTGGCAGTTATGATCTGATCACCCTCAGAGGATTGCAGGCAGTGCGTCGGGCAGAGGTGTTGTTGTATGATGATCTGGTAGATGAGCGTCTGTTAGAGCATACATCTGAAAGCTGTGAACGAATTTACGTGGGAAAGCGAAAGGGCAGGCACAGCTTGTCTCAGGAGGAAATCAATCAGCTGCTCATTGACTATGGTGTCACAGGAAAGAGAGTGGTGCGGTTAAAAGGCGGTGATCCTTATGTGTTTGGCAGGGGAGGAGAAGAGGTGCTGGCATTGCAGCAGGCAAAGATTCCGGTAGAAGTGGTACCGGGTGTCACTTCTGCGGTAGCGGCTCCTTCAGCCGCCGGCATTCCTGTGACACACAGAGGTGTGGCAAAGAGCTTTCATGTGGTAACGGGTCATACCGCTGGTGAGGGGGACCAATTGGATGTGAATTTGGAAGGGCTTGCCAAGCTGGAGGGCACATACATATTTTTGATGGGACTGTCCCATTTGGAACAGATTGTTCGTCGATTGGAGGCGGGCGGTACATCTCCTCGTACGCCTGCCGCTGTGGTGCACGTCCATGCAAATGGAAAGGTGGAAGCAGTTGTGGGGGTGTTACAGGATATTGTGGAGAAAACAGCGGCATCCGGCATCCAGACACCGGCAGTCATTGTAGTAGGAGAAACCGCCGGGCTTGGATTAAATCCCTGAATCACATGTAATGCTTCAGATACCATGATTTTTCAAAGGATTTGCCTGGTAAAATCCTGGATGACCCAGGTCAGTATCTTACTCAAAAAAGAAATAAGAACCCTCTTTATCCTGAAACTGCTTACAACGGGTATGAAAGACTTCTTCTATGATATGCTGTTGCAGACACTCTGCCGGGGTGCCTGTGGCAGCTATTTTTCGTTCTGACATGATGACCAGATGATCAGAAATCCGTAGCGCCTGATTCAGATCGTGGAGCACCAGAATGACGGTACGCCCCTGCTCCTTTAACAGACGGAACATGGACAAAAAGTCACGCTGACCTGCCAGATCCAGATAGGTGGTGGGTTCGTCCAACACAATGTAATCACAATCCTGTGCCAGTGTCATGGCAAAGAAGGCACGCTGGCGGATACCGCCGGATAAGGTATCTGTGGACTGTCTGGCATATTGGGTGATATGAGTAAACTCCATGGCCTGCCGGATGATTTGCACATCTTCCGGAGACTTCCGTCTGGCAAAGCCCAGGTGGGGAAAACGGCCGTGCTCCACCAGTGTCTGCACCGGCAGAGTGGGAATGATGGTGCGCACCTGTGGCAAAAAAGAGAGTCTTGTGGCACGTTTGGCAGGGGAGAGTGCCAGAAAATCTGTATCATCCAGCAAAATGCTGCCGGAAGTCACTTTAGAACAGCCATTGAGACATTGGAGCAGGGTGGTTTTGCCGCATCCGTTTGGTCCGATGACTGAGGTAATGGCACCCTTTGGAAAGGATACAGAAATGTCCTCTAAAATCGGGGTATGCTGACTGGATACGGATACGTGACGGAACTCAAGCATAAACTCTGCGTCCTCCTTTCTTTTTCAACAGCAGATACAGGAAAAATGGGCCACCGATAAAGGACATGAGAATCCCGGCAGGCAATTCAAAGGGAGCAAACAATACCCGTCCAAGCAAATCGCAAAACAGCACGAAACTCCCCCCTAACAAGGCACTGCAAGGCAGCAGAAATCTGGCGTCGTTGCCAAAAAGCCGCCTGCAAATGTGAGGCACCACCAGTCCCACGAAGCTGAGCAGACCTGCATAGCTGACCACACAGCCAGCCAGTACACTGGACAGCACAAGCAGGACAAAACGTGTCTGAGACACGGGAAGTCCCAGAGAACCGGCGATCTCATCTCCCAGTCCCAATAAGTTCAAAGGCCGTACCAGAACCAGAGACAGCAAAAATGCGCCTGTGATCAGTCCCGCTGGCAGCATCAGCTTGCTGAGTGTCAGTCCAGACAGAGAACCCATCAAAAAAGAAGTCAGGTTAATGGAAATATTGGTATCCAATAATTTGATGGCGTTGATTCCGGCAGTGAGAAAACTGGATACCGTAATGCCTGCCAGTACAATGGTAGTACGGGAACTGTCTGCCAGTCTGGACAGCAGAAAAATGGTCAGCGTGGTCAACAGTGCGCCGGTAAAAGCAGATGCAGGAATGGCAGAGGGCTGATTGGGAAATACTAGCATTGCCAGCATGACCGCAAACCCTGCTCCTGAATTCACACCAATGGTATTGGGACTTGCCAGTGAATTGTTCATGACATTTTGCAGGATCACACCGGCAGATGCCAGACCGATACCTGCCAGACATCCTCCAAGCACCCGTGGAACCCGCACGGTGGTAATTAGGATAGAAGCAGTGGAAGTGGTATCCTGTCCGCTGAGGCATCTCAGGATGTCTCGAAAGGCAAGAGGCACACTGCCAAAGAGAATGCCTGCCAGAATGTTGCCAAGCAGCAGGATGACCAGAAATAAAATGATCAAAGGTTTCTTATGTAGATTCATAGGTGGATCACTCCGTTCCTCATAATTTGCAAAAATATAGATTCCTGATAGGAATCATAGGGATATGATTTATTGTAGCGAAAGAGAATCGGTTCGTCAATCTATATTTTGAAAGCAGATCAGCCGTTGACTTAGCGCCAGTTTATGGTTGATCTATAGTCAAAATGGATTTTATGGCGAAAATAACAAGGATTGACTTTTTGATATAGAAATATATATAATAGCAGCATGGCAACAATTTGGCAACAGGGATTGACAAATCAGGAAGTTGTGTTATAATCCTAGTAAACAGCTAGGAATAAGGCCTGTAGCTATGGTGAAAAAAGGAAAGCAGCTTGTAAAACAGCAGCATAACAGGTCAGAAAGATGGAGGAAATACATCACATGGAAAAACAGTTGATTTATTTAGATAACGCAGCAACCACAAAAACACGCCCGGAAGTAGTAGAGGCAATGTTGCCTTACTTTACAGAAGTATACAGCAATCCATCTAGTGTATATGAGTTTGCAGGCAAAGGCAAGAGTGCGGTAGAACACAGCCGTGATATTATAGCTGGTATTTTAGGCGCTAAGAGCAGCAATGAAATTTATTTTACAGGGGGCGGCAGTGAGTCTGACAACTGGGCGCTGATTGCCACAGCAGAGGCATATGCTTCTAAGGGTCGTCACATCATCACCAGTAAGCTGGAACACCATGCCATCCTGCACACCTGTGAGTATCTGGAGAAGCAGGGATATGAAGTGACGTATCTGGATGTGGACGAGTATGGTCTGGTAGATCCTGCAAGTGTAGAGGCTGCCATCCGTCCGGATACTATCCTGATCAGTATTATGTTTGCAAACAATGAGATTGGTACCATTGAGCCGATTGGAGAGATCGGTGCTATTGCAAAGAAGCACGGAGTCTTGTTCCATACCGATGCGGTACAGGCATTTGCCCATGTGCCCATCAATGTACAGGAACTGAACATTGATATGCTTTCTGCCAGCGGACATAAGTTCGGGGGACCGAAGGGAATTGGTTTCCTGTACCTGCGTAACGGTATCCGACTGGGGGCATTTGTCCACGGCGGTTCTCAGGAGCGGAAGCGTCGTGCCGGTACCCACAATGTACCGGGTATTGTAGGAATGGGCAAGGCAGCAGAGCTGGCGGCAGCAAAGTTAGAGGAAACCATGACCTATGAGAAGACACTGCGGGATCATCTGGTACAGCGTGTGCTGACAGAGATTCCTCATGTGAAGTATAATGGACATCCGGAACAGCGTCTGACCAACAATGCCAATTTCAGCTTTCAGTTCATCGAGGGTGAGTCTCTGTTGATTTTATTGGATATGCAGGGAATCTGTGCATCCAGTGGTTCTGCATGTACATCCGGCTCTTTAGACCCGTCTCATGTACTGCTTGCCATCGGCCTGCCTCATGAGATTGCCCATGGTTCTCTTAGACTGACTTTGTCCGAGGAAATCACAAAGGAGCAAATTGATTTCGTAGTGGACGAGCTGAAGAAGATTGTGGTACGTCTGCGTGAGATGTCACCACTGTATGCGGATTTTATTAAGGAAAATCAGTAAACAGCAGTCTGGTGTCTGATGAGAAAAGGTCAGTAAAGTAGATAAGACCGGCAAAGCAAAAGTTCCGTTGCAGGCATGTTGCAACTGCCTGAACAATAGAGGAAAGGATATAGAATAATTATGGAATATAGCAAGAAAGTCATGGATCATTTTATGAATCCGAGAAATATGGGAGAAATCGAGAATGCCAGCGGTGTCGGTACGGTGGGAAATGCCAAGTGTGGCGACATCATGCGTATCTTTCTGGACATTGACCCGGAAACCCATATCATCAAGGACTGTAAGTTCAAGACCTTTGGTTGCGGTGCGGCAGTTGCCACCAGCAGTATGGCTACTGAGCTGGTCGTAGGAAAGAACATCAATGAGGCATTGCAGGTGACCAATAAGGCGGTGATGGAAGCCTTAGACGGACTGCCGCCTGTAAAGGTGCACTGTTCCCTGCTGGCAGAGGAAGCCATTCATGCGGCGCTGTGGGATTACGCACAGAAGGAACATATCACCATCGAAGGTCTGAAACCGCCGAAGGATGACATCAGCGAAGGGGAAGAGGAATTCGAGGAAGAATAAGAAATGAAATATGAGGCAGTGGGCTGGCATGGGTATTTGTGTCAGTCCACTGTCTTTTGGCGCAAGACAAACGCATGAGTAAACAAATTGTGAGCAAATCTTTTTCTGGTATAATAGTAAGAAAAAGGGGGGGCTTGAAGCAATGGTTGAGTTGTTGAAATTCCTGAAATAAGCGCTTACACTTTAAATTAAAAAGTTTATTCAGCGGAGAAAAATATTCATGTGTATGGCGTGGCGTGCGTGGTCAAACGGTTGACTTTACAAATAAAAATGCTATAATAGAATCCTATTCTTATGTTTAAAGGAGAAAAGGAAAGGAAATGCATTGGTCAGATAAGATTGCAGACAGGATTATAGAGAGAAATCCAAATAAGGAAGAGTATGTATGTGCAGCGGGCATCAGTCCCTCCGGTTCCATTCATATCGGAAACTTCAGAGACATTGCCACCAGCCTTTTTGTAGTAAAGGCATTACAGCGCAAGGGCAAGAAAGCCAAGCTGCTGTTTTCATGGGACGAGTTTGACCGTCTGAGAAAAGTGCCGGTAAATGTGGCAAAGATTGATTCTGACATGGAAAAGTACATCGGGTATCCATATGTAGATGTGCCCAATCCATTTGGCACAGAAGAAAAGACCTATGCAGAGTACTTTGAGAAAGAATTTGAAACATCCATCGAGAAGTTTGGCATCAAGATGGATTACAGATATCAGGGCGCTATGAACAGAAGCGGCAAGTATGCCGAGTATGTACTGAAGGCATTAGAGAAACGTGGCGAGATTTTTGACATCTTGGACAGCTTCCGTACCCAGACCGCACAGGAGGGAGAGAGAGAGGCTTACTATCCTGTGAGCATTTACTGCCCTTGCTGTGGAAGAGATACCACCAAGATCCTGTCTCTGACAGAGGATTGCCATGTGGCAGAGTATGAGTGTGCCTGCGGACACAAGGGAACCTTTGATTTTACAAAGGATTTCAACTGCAAATTGGCATGGAAGATTGACTGGCCCATGCGCTGGATGTATGAGGGGGTAGACTTTGAGCCAGGCGGAAAGGATCATGCCAGCCCGGGCGGCAGCTATGATACCAGCCGTGTGATTTCTGAGAAGATTTTCGGATTCCCGGCACCGATTTTCCAGGGCTATGAGTTCATCGGCATCAAGGGTACCACCGGTAAGATGTCCGGTTCTTCCGGATTGAACCTGACACCGGATACCTTGCTGCATATTTATCAGCCGGAGATTATTTTGTGGCTGTATGCAAAGGCGGAGCCAAACAAGGCATTTGATTTCTGTTTTGATGACGGTATTTTGCGCCAGTATTTTGAGTTTGATAAGCAGTACAACCAGTATTTGGATGGCACTGCGGATGATCATGTAAAGGACATTATGGCAAGCTGCCTGATGTTTGACGAGAAGATCAGCACCGTGCCCATGTCCCTGCTGGTACAGATGGGTTCCATCGTAGATTTCAATATCCCCATGATTGAGACCGTATTTGAGAAGATCGGAACGCCATACAAGTATGCAGATTTCAAGGAGCGTCTGGATCTGGCGCAATACTGGTTAGAACATTGCTCCCCGGAAAATGCAAACAAGCTTCGTCCATACAGAGACTGGGATTTGTATGAGTCCCTGACTGAGGAGGAAAAGCGTGAGATCAGCATCCTCCATCAGTATCTGTCTGAGGAAACCTATACACTGGATGAGCTGAATACCAGACTGTATGCCATTCCGAAGGAAGTGTTCGGAGAGGACATCCCGAACTTAAAGGCAGTACAGGGTAGATTCTTCAAGGTGGTATACCAGTTGTTGTTAGGCAAGGAAAAGGGACCACGTCTGTACCTGTTCCTGTATGCCATTGAGAAGGAGCGTTTCACCTTCTTACTGGATTTCTCTACTCCGAAGACAGAGGCAGAGCTGCATCCGGTGACAGAGGAAGTGGAAGAAGAAGCACCGGCAGTAGAGTATGGGGAACCGGATGAAGTACAGCCCATTAAGGATGAGATCGACTTAGACCAGTTTGGCACCATCGACCTGCGTGTATGCAAGATCGTGAAGTGCAGCGAGATCCGCAAGTCTCACAGTTGTCTGAAACTGACCCTCTTTGACGGCATCAAGGAGAGAGTCATCGTGTCCAGTATCAAGAAGTACTACACACCAGAGCAGTTGATTGGCAAGAAGATCATCGTGGTTGCCAACTTAAAACCAGCCCGTCTCACTGGTGTGAAGAGCGAAGGTATGCTTCTTGCGGCAACCAACAACGCATGCGGCTGTAAGGTGATCTTTGTGGATGATATGATTCCGGAAGGAACCAGAATCTGCTAATGGAAATGCATGTCAGGTTGTGAAAGGCAATCGTGGGATCGCTTTTGTCAGGAAACGATATCCTATAGTGTAAATAAAGATAGAACGAAAAACACAGGTTTCTTATGTGGAGAAACTTGTGTTTTTCTTATTTATAGCGAACAAATAAGGAACAAATAGCGAACTTTAGCGAACAAATAAGGAACAAAAAAGATGAAATAAGGAACAAACTGTGCTATACTTTCGGTAGAAGGAGGTGCAGCAGGAGATGTTTCAACCGAAATTTGTATATACCACAGATATGGTGAATGATTTACTCAAGATTGAACGATACAGGGCTTCTTTGGAATATTTGTATCTACCTACCAGAGTGAAGCAGGAACTGCTGTATAAGGCGAAGATGAAGAAGACACATTTTTCTACTAGCATCGAGGGGAATTTTCTATCCTATGATCAGGTAGAAAGAGTCATTCAGAAAAAGGGTGCAGATACCAAGATCAATGCGGAGAGAGAAGTGTTGAATTATTGGGATGCGCTTTCCTTCCTTGAGAAGGAGCATTCTATGAATCGTGAAATTACAGTGGATTTGATCAAAGAACTGCATGGAATTGTCAATAAAAAAGGAAGTAGAATGAAGAAGTCTTCTTTTCGAGGCGCCATGCCACCGGGAGTATTGTTTGCGGTATATGACAGCAAAACCAGAATGCCGGAGTATATTCCACCGGAATGGTCAGAATTGGATGAGTTGGTAGGGGATCTGGTCACATGGTACCAAGAGGAGAAGGCACTTCCAGTCCCCATCAAGGCTGCCATCTTTCACTATCAATTTGCAACCATACATCCTTTTGAAGATGGAAATGGACGTTGCTCCAGAGCGTTGGCTGCTTATATTCTGATGGAAAATGGATATGATTTCAAAGGATTCAATTCTATGGAGGAATATTATGCCATGGATTTGGAAGGATACTATGAGAATTTGCAGATGGGGTTGCCTGCATTATATTATGATGGTAGAAATGCCCCTCCTCATTTGGAACGATGGATTGAGTTTTTCGTCAGGATTATGTCACTGAATGCAGAAAAAATCTATGAAATGGCAAAAGAGGCCAACGAAAAGGATGAGCCTGCACACTTGATCAAAAATCTGAATAAGAGAGACCGGAAAATGCTTCGTTTTGTGCTTGAAAATCATATGGAAGAAATCAAAACAAAAGATTTGGCGGAAATATTTATGGTCACAACAAGAGCGGTTTCCAAGTGGTGCGCAGAATGGTGTGAAAGAGGTATTTTGGTTGCAAATCATAAGAATGTGCGGATTGTGTCGTATTCACTCAGTCCGGACTATCGGGAAATAGAATTAAATGAACTGGGATTTACGGAATGAATCGTAACTGTGAAACAGGTGGTCAGATGCATGTGATCTGGCCATTTTCTTTGTTTGCCCAGCATGGGCATACTCTAACAGGTGAAAGTCGTGTGTTCTGTAAGCTGTTATCAGCTTACCAGTGAAAGTCTGGTCAAGGTAATCGCCAGTGAGACTTGTAGCAAGCCCCCGATGCTCTTGGGTGACCGATTGTGTTGAAGCGGGGTATGTCTATGAGAAACAGGTGCAAAATAACAGTCTGTAACATAAAGAGAATCCTGTAGCATCGTTACGTTAGCCCTGCAAAGGGACAAGAGGGAGTCGAGTCACTGACTTTCTGACGAAGACTATGGAAGATGTGGAGATACTGGAATGCAGCATTGAAGAACCCTTCGGTGTAGAGAGAGCGGAATGTTATGAAAGTTGATAATGGAACAGAAGAGGTCTTATATCATCATACTACCACAGGTATGTAATCAGGAATATAAGCACGCATGCGAAATTTGCTGAGAAGTGGGAGGAGTCCATAGTATCTATGAACTATTGTCAGGAAAAACAATAGGAGAAAAGAGGCTCTGCTTTAATCATGATTAACGGGAAGGCAAGGGATAGTGCATGCCAAATATTGGACAACAACACTTAAAGGAATAATGTGAATTTGCTATAAACAGTTAATAAAAATGCAGTAGTTTTCAAATTGAATACAATAAAATATATGTGGGCAGAAAATGCGTAATGTGATTATTCGTTTTCTGCCCGCTTTATGGTTAAAAGTTATGTGCTATAAAATCATACCATTCTTTACAGAGCTGGATTGAATTATGCTTAGTAATTTCGAGGCGTATATTGGGTGTAAGTTGTTTGCTATTAATAGGCAAGTAGTGGTATGGTGATAAGGTATTTGACGATGAATTTGTCAAACGATCGATCGTTAAAAAATGCGCAATTAAATTTGAAAAAGATATATTGTTTTTTAAAAAAACATTATTGACATGTGCTTGTAATAATGCTAAAATACTATATGTGCCTTCGTGTGCTTTGCGTGCACTTGTAGGTATACAAAAAGAGTATCCACTGTAGAGTAGCTACTCTTCGTAGTAGCAACAGTTGTTTTGGTGGCATTTTTCTTGGTGGGTGAGTAACTGTAACTTTTAGGATTGTTTATCCTGTGGGTCAGACGGGATAAAATTTATTTGTTACGCTTGTTTTTCTTTTCTATATAAGCAAGAAGTGCGATTAAAGCACCGCCAGATGATATTAGCAAAGCTATTAATTCCATGAAAAGTGTCATCATTTCGTAATCAGTCATAATGTATTTCCTTTCTTAAAGAAGAAAAGTACCACAAAAACTGCCACATCTCTTATTATATCATATTATATACGGTTTGTCTATTTTTTTTATATATGATTTAAGTGTATTTTCGATCTATTATTCTCATGGTTAAGTGAAAACTTTATTTGATGATTATTTGAATGTATAAATTGTTATAGGCGATAAAAAATTTTTTTGTCAATCTTGTTATTGTAAAAAATCTTAAACCATCAAAGTATAAAAGAAGGAGTAACGCTGATTTTTTTGTTTACACAGTGTAAGATTGTAAAGTATCTAAGTTGATATGGGATATTTTTATGTGTTCTGTTGATAAAAATTGGGATAAATAAAATAGATAGCACAGCTAGCAATGAAGGTTAATAATAAGATGTTGTTATACTGATGGATTATTTTGTGGTAACTGTTTTTATTGTATTTAAACGATTTGATTAAATTAAATGAATTTATTGATAAAATATAAAAATAATAAAATGATAAATGCAAAAATAAACAAAAATATTGACAATAGACGCTTCACATTATAAAATATAAACAAAAGCGATCATGCAGGAAGCGAATGCCACAGGGTGGATCAGGTAAGTGGTGTGGACAGATGTATGAGGGATGGGAAGACAGAAAACATGTGTGAAGATGGAAGAATGTAAATGAATGGAGGAATGCTTATGAAGAAAACAATTGCGATGATGTTATTTGGTTTGTTGCTTTGCCCAATGTCTGCCTGCACGAGAGGGGGCGCTGTGCAGCAGACAGAAACAGAAACCGGTCCATTCACAGAAAACAGCAGCCAGGACTTTGTCTGGAGCCGGGAAGGATATTTCAAGGATGAAGAGGATAACTTCCTTTCTGTTACCCGTTCAGATGACACGGAATATCCCGGCTGGTATGTGGGCTGCATGTTGGGTGAGGACATGTATGGCTGGTATATTGAGCAGGAAGGAGACACACTTCACGGCAATCTTGTGGCCGATTATCTGGATGAGGATGCCTTTGTGGTGACGGTTTCGGAAGAGGGAGAAGACGGTCTGATGCTGACGGTAGAAGACGGAACAGTGTATCACTTCACTCCTATGGAAATCGAAGAAGCGAGCATTACCGTATATATCAATACAGAGGGCTTTGGTCAGATTGCTACGGCCAAGGAAGGCGAAGCATTGGAGTTTGATGAGGAGTATCCTTCTCAGTCTTCCTATCTGGGACTGGCAGAGCCGGAAACTTATGTTTTCGGCGCGAAACCAGACGAGGGCTGGAAATTTTTGAAGTGGACCAAAAATGGGGAGGATTATGCAACAGATTCCCAGATCACGGTGGAACTGACAGAAAGTGCAGAATATATCGCTGTGTTTGGCATTGCAGGAAGCGATGAGACACCTGTGGATCTGGAATCGGTCACAACATTAGGTGAGCTGTTAGGACTTCCGGATTATGGTTCTGCTGCATATGAGGATACTTATGTCTATGCGTTCGAGCAGGATGGAATATTCTATCGTGCCATCGCACAGTCATCTCCTGAAGTGCTCGATGAGATATTCCAGTTGGATTGGGAAGATGCAGACTATGATACAAAGAAGAATGAGTTAATCTCTTCGCTAGAAGTGCTGCAGATTGAAAATCTGAGCGAGATGATTCCCGATCAGAGTGAGTTAGACAATTGGATTGGGAAGACTGGTCAGGAATTGTTTGACGAGGGCTGGACCAACAGCGGCTGGAATTTGGATACCATGGAGTTCTATATGGACTATGGTCCCTTTGCCTACATCGTCACCTTTGACGGAAGTGTAGAAAATTATGAAGACTTTGAGGAGGAGGATATGAATCCGCTGGTGGTAACATCAGTCCTGTATGACGGACTGGGCGATGCCACCAACATAGAGGAAGAGTGAACGGTATTTCTCACGAAACTTTATTTTACATGAAAGATTACCCTCAGAAAACGCTGGTTTTCTGGGGGTTTTTCCATGTCTCAACTGTTGGTATGTTGAAAGAAAAGAATTGTATCACCGGAGTGTAAGATGAAAAAATGGTTTTGCACACAAAATCTTCACTTTTTTTTCTAATTTTACACACTTTTTTCTTCTATACTGTGTATAGAAACAAGAAAACAACAGCAAAAACAGCAAGTGCAAGGATACAAAAATAGTAAAACATGGAGGACAATGCGATGCAGGAGGTTTTCAAACGGTATGAAAAGAAATATATGCTGGATGCCAGACAGTATCAGGCTTTGTTAGATCGCATCTTACCCAGGTTGAAGCCCGATGCATACGGACAGTACACCATCTGTAACATTTATTACGATACGCCGGATTATGAACTGATACGACATTCCATTGAAAAACCGGTTTACAAAGAAAAACTGCGGCTGCGCAGTTATGGAGTGCCAGGGGCAGAGGATACCGTCTTTCTGGAACTGAAAAAGAAGTACGATGGAATCGTCTATAAAAGACGTGTGGCACTTTCCCTTGCGGAGGCAGAAGCTTATCTGGCGAAAGGGGTGGCACCTTCGAAGCAGGGACAGATCATGGAGGAACTAAACTGGTTTACCAGCCGGTATTCCTTGCGGCCAGCGGTGTATCTGGCATATGACAGAATTGCTTATCAGTGCATAGAGGATGCCAATTTGCGGATTACCTTTGATACAGGCATCCGCTGTCGGGAACAGGAGATGCGTTTAGGGGCAGGAGATACAGGAAAGCTGCTTTTGCCAAAGGATCAGGTATTGATGGAGATTAAGATTCCGGGCGTGATGCCACTGTGGCTGGCAAGGGCATTGTCAGAGCTTCAGATTTATCCCACATCCTTTTCCAAGTATGGCACATTTTATATGAAGAAACAGAAACAACAGCAGGAACCAGTGGTCATTCCATTTGCCAATTACCTGCATACAGAACAGAACGTAAGGAGGAACACAATATGTTAGAACAATTCTTAATCGTATCCACAGAGCAGATGTCAGCAGGTGCGTATTTGATCTGCACCGCAGCTTCTTTGATATTAGGCCTTTTCATTGCACTGGTACATATGTATCACAATGAATACAGCAAGCATTTTGTGACCACACTGGTGGTGCTGCCGGCAGTGGTACAGTCGGTGATCATGCTGGTCAATGGAAATGTAGGAACCGGTGTGGCAGTGATGGGTGCATTCAGTCTGGTTCGTTTCCGTTCTTTACCGGGAAATTCCAGAGAAATTGCCAGCATCTTCCTGGCAATGGCAGTGGGACTGGCAACCGGTATGAGATATATCGGCATTGCATTGTTGCTGGTAGTGTGCATTGGGGCAGCTATGGTACTTTTGGTTACCATGCGCTTTGGAGAGAAGAAACTGGTTGGAAAGGAACTGAAAGTGACCATTCCAGAGAATCTGGATTATGAAGGAATTTTTGATGATTTGTTTGCGGAATTTACCGGCAGTCATCGTCTGGTAAAGGTGAAGACTGTGAATATGGGAAGCCTGTATGAGTTGCATTACCACATTGCAATGAAACAGGATAAGAGTGAAAAAGCATTTTTGGATGCCATCCGCTGTCGGAATGGAAACCTGACCGTATCCTGCGGATATGCATCCACCAATCGGGAAGAATTGTAGAGGGAAGCATTAGCAAAAGGAGGAACTGTTCTATGAAGAAAAGAATTTTAAGCGCAATGTTATGTGGCTTGTTGGTGATGAGTGGATGCCAGGGACAAAGTGAAGTCAATAAAGAAGCATCACTTCCCACACAGTTAGATTCATCCGCAGAGGAAACTGTAAATGGAGCAGAAACAGAGGCGCAGGAAGAAGAAAGCAGCGCCACTGTTCTGGAAACGAAGGTGGCAGATCTGACTTACGGAAAGGAGGAAGATTATGATACTTCCATTCCATCCGATGCAGTGACCATTACAGGAAACGGAGATTCCGTAGATATTTCCGGTAAAGGGGCAGAAGCAGAAGGAGGTTCTGTGACCATCACACAGGCTGGTACCTATGTATTAAGCGGCGTGTTCAATGGACAGATTCTCATTGATACGGATCAGGAATCTCTGGTGCATCTGGTATTGGCAGGAGTTCAGATTACCTGTGAAGACAGTGCTACCATTTATGGAGCCCAGAGCGATAAAATTGTCATTACCCTACAGGATGGTACGGTGAACCAGGTGTCCGATGGGCAGACTTATGTATATGAAAATGCAGAGGATGACGAACCGGATGCCGCCATATTCAGCAAAGACGACCTGACATTCAATGGAACCGGTTCTCTCATTGTACAGGGGAACTATGAAGATGGAATTCGCACAAAGGATGATCTGTTCATTGTATCTGGTATTTATAAAATTGATACTGTCAAGGACAGCATACAGGGAAAGGATTCCGTGACCATTCTGGACGGTACATTTACCATCACCGCAGGAAACGATGCAATCAAAGCATCCAATGACAGTGACACGGACAAAGGCTGGATGATCATTGAAAATGGTACATTTACCATTTCGGCAGAGGATGACGCATTCCATGCAGAAACAGACCTGACCATCAATGGAGGTGCCATTGAGATTCTGAGTTGTTATGAAGGAATCGAAGGACAGAACATTGTCATCAATGATGGAATCATTTCTGTACGGGCATCTGATGACGGCATCAATGCGGCAGGCGGATCTTCCGATACTCAGATGGGCGGTTTCTTCGGTGGGAGAGGAAACGCATCTGATACAAACCAGACAGAAGAGAACCAGACCCAGGATGCGGAAATCTGCATTACCATCAATGGCGGTGAAATTTATGTCAACGCAGATGGAGATGGCATTGATTCCAATGATGCATTGGTCATCAATGGAGGGACTGTCTATGTAGAAGGACCGTTGAACAATGGCAACGGTGCCATTGATTATGAATACTCTGGTGTGGTCAACGGTGGTATCGTGGTGGCAACCGGCAGCTCCGGTATGGCAATGGGCTTTGACAGCGACAGTACACAGTGTTTCATCCTATATAATCTGTCTGGTTCACAGGCGGCAGGAACAGAACTGACTCTAAAGGACGCAGAAGGAACAGTATTATTCAGCAAGACCATCAATAAGCAGTATAGTTCCGTGGTGATTTCCATTCCGGAACTGGAAGCAGACGGAACCTATGAGTTGACCTGCGGAACTGAAACTGTGGAAATTACTCTGGATGGCACTTCCTATGGAAATGGCATGAGTGGTTTTGGTGGTATGGGCGGCATGATGCCGGGCGGCTTTGGCGGCGGTCAAAAAGGTGGAGAAGGTTTTGGAAACAGACCACAGGATGGTCAGTTCGATGGAACATTTGATGAGAACTTTGATCCGGCAAGTGGAGAAGGCTTTGGTGGAATGAGACCGGAAAACTTTGACGAGAATTTTGACCCATCCAATGGGGAAGGTTTTGGAGGAAGACAACAGGGCGGCAGAGGTGGACGCAGAGATGATGGTACATGGAACCAACAAGGAACAGAATCGGAAAGCAGTGCACAGTCTGGTCAGGCAACATGAAAACGTATTAGATGATACAAATTCTCAATAAATAAAAAACAGAAAAAAGACTCTTGACGAATCGGAACAAAAGGGTATACTTTTGATTAGATAAGACTAACCGATTTTGTCAGGAGTCTTTTTCTATTGCATCAATTTCTGGCAGGATGTTTGTGTCAAAGTGGCCAGAAAAGATTTGAACATATGGTAACGGTAATCGTATAGAACGATTGCAAGGTTTGAAAGTGGAGGAAAATATGTTTCTGGAAATCAAAGGGATTACAAAACAATACGGCAGTGGAGAAAGTTGTGTACAGGTGTTGAAAAATGTGGATCTGGAAATGGAAAAAGGGGAGTTTTGTGTATTGCTTGGTCCGTCCGGTTCCGGAAAATCCACATTGTTGAACATCATTGGTGGAATTGACAGTGCAGATGGTGGATATATCGCCATCAACGGAGAGCGGACTGTGGATATGTCTGAGAAGGCACTGACCATGTACCGCAGAAAGCATTTGGGGTATGTGTTTCAGCAGTACAATCTGATTCCCAATCTGAATGTCAAGGAAAATATTGAGGTAGGGGCATACCTGAGTGATGCTCCATTGGAGATTGATGACTTGCTGAAAACCCTGGGATTGTATGAGCATCGCCATAAGCTTCCCAACCAGTTGTCCGGTGGACAGCAGCAGAGATGCTCCATTGGTCGTGCCATCATCAAGCGTCCGGATATTCTGCTTTGTGATGAGCCTACCGGTGCACTTGACTATGCTACCTCTAAGGAAATCTTGAAGCTGATTGCAGAAGTGAATGAAAAGTACAAGAGTACCGTTTTAATGGTCACACACAACGATGCCATCAAACATATGGCAGACCGGGTGGTGAAACTGCGGGACGGAGCAGTGCGCCGCAATTATCTCAATGAGACGAAGATGCGTGTAGAAGAACTGGATTGGTAAGAGAGGAGAATGGTATGAGAAACCCGTTGATCAAGCGACTCCCCAGAGAGTTTGTGGGAGAACTGGGAAAATATATGGTGATTTTTCTGCTGATGGCCTGCACCATCGGACTGGTGTCTGGTTTTCTTGTGGCGGATGAGAGCATGATCAAAGCCTATGACGAAAGCTTTGAAAAATATCACATTGAAAATGGTCACTTTGAACTGATGACAGAGGCCACAGAGGAACAGATTAAGGCCATTGAAGAAGAACAGGTGACACTGTATGAAAATTTCTACATAGACAAGGCGTCAGGAGACAACACGCTGCGTGTGTTTCCGCAACGAAAAGAAGTCAACCTGGTATGCCTGATGAAAGGGGAACTGCCTGTGTCCTCTGATGAAATTGCCATTGACCGGATGTATGCAGACAACAATGGTTTGAAAGTGGGGGATGTGATTCCGGTAGGAAAAGAGGAACTGACCATTTCCGGTCTGGTGGCATTGTCCGATTACAGCACCATGTTTTCGGATAATTCTGATATGATGTTTGATGCCATCCAGTTTGGGGTAGCGGTGGTGACAGAGGATGCTTTTGCAGACTTTGGAACAGGCGGTTTACATTACAGTTATGCATGGGTATATGAGGAAGCGCCAAAGACAGAAGCAGAGGAAAAGGAAGTGTCCGGTGATCTGATGAAACAGATTGCCGCCGTTGCCCCATTGACCGATTTTGTGCCCCGTTATCTGAATCAGGCCATCCAGTTTACAGGTGAAGATATGGGTAGTGACCGTTCCATGATGCAGGCACTGCTGTATATTCTCATTGTGATCATTGCCTTTGTATTTGGGGTAACCATCCGCAATACCATCCATCAGGAAGCCGGTGTCATCGGCACCCTTCGTGCTTCCGGTTACAAGAAGGGAGAACTGATCCGGCACTATATGACACTGCCTCTTTGTGTCACCTTACTGGCGGCATTGATTGGCAATGTTTTGGGATATACGGTGTTAAAAGATGTGTGTGCCGGATTGTACTATGCCAGCTACAGTCTGCCTATATATGAGACCGTATGGAGCGCCAAAGCGTTTGTAGAGACGACGGTGATTCCATTTTTGCTGATGCTTGTGGTCAATTATCTGGTGCTGCGTCGCAGCCTGTCTTTGTCGCCCATTCAGTTTTTGCGCCGTGATCTGAAGCGGAAACAGAAAAAGAAAGCGGTCCGTCTGCCGGATTTCTCCTTTTTCTCCAGATTCCGTCTGCGTATCATTTTCCAGAACATGGGCAACTATGGCATCCTGCTCATTGGATTGCTGTTTGCCAATCTGCTGCTGTTGTTTGGACTGGCCCTTCCGGCGGTACTGGACAATTTTCAGGAGGAAGTGACACACAACATGATTGCGGATTACCAGTATATCCTGAAAGCACCGGTGAAGACCGCCCAGGAGACGGCAGAAACATATGCCACCCGTTCACTGGAAACGGTAGGCGGCAAGTATGCGGAAGATACCATTCAGGTATATGGATTGCAGACAGACAGTACCTATGTGCCTCTGGATTTTACAGAGGAAGGGGTGTATGTGTCCAATGGATACTGGGATAAGTTCCATCTGTCCAAAGGGGATACCATTACATTAAAGGAAAAGTATGAGGATACCCGGTATGAATATACGGTACTGGGCAGTTATGATTACCCTGCCACCATGGCAATTTTTATGAAACTGGAGGATTACAGAGATAGTTTCGATTATGGGGAAGACTATTACAATGGGTATTTTACAGATACGGAACTGACAGATATAGATGAGGCGTATATTTATGGGACAATCGTAGAAGAAGATTTGACAAAACTATCCAGACAGCTAGATGTATCTATGGGCTCTATGATGTATCTGGTGCAGGGCTTTGCAGTGGTGCTGTTTTTGGCACTGATGTACCTGCTGTCCAAAATCGTCATTGAAAAGAACAGCACTTCCATCTCCATGACCAAGATTCTGGGCTATACCAATGGAGAAATCGGCAGGTTGTATATTGTCTCTACCTCCATTGCGGTGGCAGTATGCATTGCCATCAGCATTCCGGTGGGCTATTATGTACTGGGCGTGATTTTTAGGGAAATGATCATGCAGGAGATGTCCGGCTGGATTGTTTATCAGGTGCCACCGGTCATCTTTGTGGAAATGGCAGTGGCCGGCATTTTGTCTTATGGGGTGGTGGCCATTCTGCTGTACCGGAAGATCCAGAAAGTGCCCATGAGCGAGGCATTGAAAAATGCGGAGTAAGAGACCGGTTTGCAAATGCCGCACAACACAGGCTGCGTCGAAAAACAAAGAGCAGCCTGTGTTGTGCGGGAAATTAATTTTTTGACTTGAAACCATAGGAGACCTGCGGCTTACATCTGCGCCAGCAGGTTTATCATTTCGATGGCAGACAGGGCGCAGTCATATCCTTTGTTGCCGCCCTTGCTGCCGGCACGGGAGATTGCCTGCTCGATGGTTTCTGTGGTGATGACACCAAAGAGAACCGGCACGCCTGTGGATAGTCCAACCTGTGCGATGCCCTTGGACACTTCATTGCACACATAATCATAGTGGGTAGTATCACCTCGGATCACGGCACCCACGCAGATGATGGCATCGTACTTGCCGGACTGTGCCATCTTTTGTGCGGCAATGGGGATCTCAAATGCGCCCGGTACCCAGGCTGCCGTAATGTTCTGTTCTTCTACGCCGTGGCGTACCAGTCCATCCACTGCACCGCCTAACAGTTTGTTGACGATGATCTCATTAAAACGGGAGGCCACGATGCCTACTTTCATACCGTTCTTGGCCACTACATTTCCTTCTACCAGTTGAATGTTTCTCATGATACTTCTCCTTGCTTAAGTGATATTAATTGAAATCGGTCAGTAGATGTCCCATTTTTGTTTTTTTGGTCTGCATATATAGGATATCATCTTTTTGGGGTGGAACTTCGATGGGAATCCGCTCCTGGATTTTGATGTCAAATTCTTCCAGTCCATACACTTTTTGGGGATTGTTGGTCAAAAGACGTATGGAGGAAATGCCAAGATCCCGCAAAATCTGCGCTCCGACCCAGTATTCCCGCAGATCCGGTGCAAAGCCCAGTTTCACATTGGCTTCTACCGTATCATACCCCTGTTCCTGCAATTCATAGGCACGGAGTTTGTTGATCAGTCCGATGCCCCGGCCTTCCTGCCGCATGTACAGCAGCACCCCACGCCCTTCCGCTTCGATCTGCTCCATTGCTTTTTGCAGCTGTTCCCCACAATCGCAGCGTCTCGAACCAAATACATCACCGGTGAGACATTCCGAATGGACTCTGCACAGCACATCTTTTCCGTCTCCGATGTCCCCCTTGATCAATGCCACATGATGTTCTCCCGTGATGTCATTGACGTATCCGGCGATGCGGAATGTACCGTACCGGGTAGGCAGGGAAGTATCTGCCATCCGGTTGACATGTTTCACATGGATGCGGATGTAATCCTGCAAATCTTTGATGGTGATGAATTTGAGTCCCAGTTGTTTGGCCAGTTTCCATAGTTTTGGGGTGCGCATCATGGTGCCATCCTCATCCATGACTTCGCAGCAGACACCGCAGGGCTTCAGGCCTGCCAGTTTCATCAAATCCACGGTGGCTTCTGTGTGACCGTTTCGTACCAGCACGCCTCCTTCTCTGGCGGTCAGGGGAAATACATGTCCCGGACGGCGCAGATCTTCCGGACGAGTGGCCGGATCGCAGCATTTGCGGATGGTATAGGCACGCTCTGGGGCAGAAATACCGGTGGTGGTGTCCACATGATCCACGGCTACGGTAAATGCGGTGGAATGATTGTCTGTATTGTCTGCTACCATAGGCGGCAGTCCCAAACGAGTGGCCAGGTCGATACTCATGGGAGTGCAGATCAGTCCTTTGGCGTAAGTGGCCATCAGATTGATGTTGTCCTGTGTGGCAAATTCTGCGGCACAGATGAAATCCCCTTCGTTTTCTCTGTCCGGGTCATCGGTCACCAGAATGATCCGGCCTTGTTTCAGTTCTTCCAGTGCTTCTGGAATGGTGTTGTATGTATGGGTCATAATCGTCCTCCTGATCATGATAGGATATGGGTGTGCAGTGATGCTGTTTTTTTGGGAATTCCGCTTAGAACGAGAGAGTTAATACCCGAGGGTAGACAAATATTCCAGGGTCAATCCGGATGGGGCGGCATGAGAGTCTGCTTCCGGGTGGGAAGAGAGCCCCAGTAATTTTTGAACATATTTGCCAACTATATCTGTTTCTAAGTTTACAAGTTCACCAGGCCGTTTTTGCAGCAGAGTGGTCTGTGCGCCTGTGTGGGGGATCAGGGAAACCTGAAAACCAGAGGGCATGACCGCAGCCACGGTCAGGCTGATGCCGTCTATGGCAATGGAACCTTTTTCCACCACCAGTTCTAATAGTTTTGGAGAAGTACTCACCTGCACCCAGACGGCGTTTTCTTCTCTGCGAACAGTCTGGATGATGCCGGTACCGTCTATGTGACCGGAGACCAGATGACCGCCGAATCTGCCGTTTGCTGCCATGGCCCGCTCCAGATTAACCGGATCTCCCGGTTTCACATTGCCAAGGGAAGAGCGTCGGATGGTTTCTGCCATGACATCCGCGGTAAATCCGTTGGGAGAGAGGGAAGTGACCGTGAGACAGATGCCATTGACGGCAATGCTGTCTCCTACAATGGTACCCTCTAATATTTTTTGGGCATTGATGTAGATCACACCGGAACTGCCCTGTATGTAAATGGTACGGATGGTACCGATTTCTTCAATAATGCCGGTAAACATGGAGTGTGTTTGCCTCCTTTCTGTATAGAGGATCCTCCCTTAATGGTGTATGGGGTGGTAAGTCAGCAGCACATCCTGTCCAAACTGTTGGATGTGTTTCAGACAAAATTCTGTGGCATCTGCCACTTGTGCAATGCCTGCTCCTTCTATCGGGCTTTTGGCCAGTGCGCCCCCAAAGAGTTTGGGTGCCACGAATACTTCTAATTGATGGATCAGTCCTGCACTGCGCAGGCTGTCATGTAAGGTACCCCCGCCTTCTGCCAGGATGCTGTCGATACCCAGCTGACCCAGCGTGTGCATTAGTTTTTTTAGATCTACCCGACCATCTTCTCCTGGCAGTACTTCTACCTGAATGCCATGTCGGGTCAGTTGGCCCACTTTTTCGGTATCTGCCACAGCACATGCCACGATGGTGGGATAGTCAGAGGCAGTCTGGACGATCCGGCAGTCCAAAGGGATCCGTAAGTGGCTGTCACAGATAATCCGCACGGGACTGCGCCACCCGTCTGTTCGTACGGTGAGCAGTGGATCGTCAGAGAGTACCGTACCGATGCCTGCCAGGATGCCCATGTACTGGTGGCGCATCCACTGTACCTGCTGCCTTGCGGATTCTCCTGTGATCCATTTGGAAGCGCCGGTTTTGGTGGCGATCTTTCCATCGGCAGTCATGGCATATTTCATCACCACATACGGGGTTTTGGTGGTCATATAGTGAAAGAATACTGGATTGAGTGTATCACATTCTTCTTTTAAGAAATCTTCTTCTACCAGTATGCCATGTTGGCGCAGCAGGGCAGCGCCTTTTCCGGATACCAGCGGATTGGGGTCTCTCGATCCGATGACCACTCTGGCGATGTTTTGTTCCAGGATGGCTTCTGTGCAGGGAGGTGTTTTGCCGTAATGACAGCATGGCTCTAAGGTCACATATAGAGTGGCACCTTCTGCAGATTCTGTCAGAGAAGCGATGGCGTTGCGCTCTGCGTGGGGCTCTCCATACCGTGCATGATAGCCTTCTCCAATGATGCGGCCGTCTTTCACGATGACAGCACCCACAAGAGGGTTTGGGTTGGTAAAACCGGTTCCTTTTCTGGCCAGTTCAATCGCCCGGTGCATATAGTCCTGATCCTGCATTTTTCTGTTCCTTTCTGTTCTTATGTCTGTTAGGTAATTGCGAAACTATGATACCGAACGCTTTTCATCAAAATTTTTATTTGAAAAACACGCTCTCGCTTCGAATCATTCGTAAGAATGATGTTCATAGCAACGGTACTAATATTTTTTATCGCTTATTGCTCAAAATGCCAAATATGCCGTTGCAAGCAACTGGATATTTGGCACTCGCGGCATTCGTCAAATTGACAAGCAAGCTTGTCAGTATGACTCATTGCTAGCGTGAATAAAGTACCGGCATTCCACAGAGTTTTTCAAATGAAAAAATTTCTGATGTACAAGCTGTTTTTTGGTTTGTTCAAGGAGTTTCGCAATTACCTACTTGTGTCTGTGACTGTAAGATGTAACCATTTTGGAGTTTGGGCAAAAAGAAAAAGCCCTGAACCAAATGTTCAGAGCCTTGCGTAAGCAAAATAACAACAACCCTGAAAATCGGGAGATGAATCCGATTTTCAGAGATTGTTGTGCTCGTTTCTCCCATCCAGACTATACTGTCGGCTCCGGAATCTCACCGGATCATGCCTTGCGGCTCGCGGGCTGTACCGCCGGTAGGGAATCACACCCTGCCCTGAAACGAAAATATGGAAATGTGTTACAATGTACTTTTATCATGCCACAAGAAAATATACTTGTCAAGTAGTTTTAAACCAATAAGAAAAATAAATTTGTAATTGTGATGGAATGTAAGCGTATGACAGAAAAAACATCATGTGCCTCCATCTGACTGTAGAGATCAGAACATTACATCCCCAGATGCTCCGGACCGAAACTGTGAGGGAGCAATTCTCCCAGTGTGTGTATTTGGTACTCTTTTATCATACCATCTTCGTCTGTTTTTACCAGAATGATGGGAAAATCCCCATTGCAGAATTCTCTGATAAACTGTCTGCACATACCACACGGAGTACAAAAATCGCTGCCGGCTGAATCGGAAGCTGCCCCTGCGATGACCAATGCCGTGAATTCCCGGTATCCTTCGCTGACTGCTTTGGAAAAGGCAGTTCGTTCCGCACAGATCCCAACTGGATAGGAGGCATTTTCTACATTACATCCGGTAAAAATAGTTCCATCTGCTGCCATAAGAGCAGCCCCCACATGATAGTGGGAATATGGCGCATAAGAACGGGAACGCATGCGTAAGGCAGATGCTGCCAGTGTATCATATACAGGCAGCCATTCTCTGGATGCAATGGATGCTTCCTTCATTGTGATTGGGTTTGGATTTGGCTTCTGTTTATTTTCGTTCATAAATACATTCCTTTCAATCAGCAAAAATCTCAATTTATCATAGTGACACGATACGATCCGTTTTTCGTACTATAACACATTTGCCCTGTAGTTGCAAGGAGATCAAAAAACCACTTGACATTTCTCATTCTATTGCCTATAATCAGCATAAACATAAGAAAAGCGGAGACGGAAAGAGTAGTCTGTTGGAATCATCCAGAGAGAAAGGCATTGATTGGTGGAAGCCTTTTATGAAAGAAGCCAGATGAAAACCATTCCAGAGCTGTGATGCCGAAGATGATCAAATTGTTAAGCGTCACCGTATGCCTGCGTTAAAGGATAGGATTTGTTGGAATCTGAAGTGAAAAGTTAAGGTGGAACCGTGCAATTACTGCACCCTTACGTATGCGGAAGAACTGCGTACATAAGGGTGCTTTTTTATGTAATAGGAAATTCCTATTACATAAAAAGTGCTCCGCACGAGGATGCGACCTCGCGCTAAGAGAAAAAGTTGCTTACGCAACCGCGCTCGGCGCGAGAATTCTGCGTTCGCAGAATTCTTTTCTTATGTTCAAACATTGCAACTGCGAAAATGCAAAGCAGTTGTGAACCATCAATTTTGGATTGCATGAATCACAGCATGCAGGAAAGGAGACATAGGAAATGAAGGTAATTTACAGAAATGGTGAAGTGCAGGAAGGAAACTTTGCGGAAAAGTGGGTCAGAGAAGCATTCTGGCACACAAGCGCACATGTGTTGGCACAGGCGGTGAAACGGTTGTACCCGGATACAAAATGTGCCATTGGTCCGGCCATCGAACAGGGATTTTATTATGATTTTGAGTTTTCATTCCCATTTGGAGAGGAACATCTGGTACAGGTAGAAGCAGAGATGAAAAAAATCATCACAGAATCCCTTTTGGTACAGGTATATGAGCGAAGTCGGGAAGAAGCGCTTCGTTATATGGCAGAAAGAGGAGAGAAATATAAAGTAGAATTGATTCAAGGTCTGCCAGAGGCCGAGTCCATTTCCTTTTATCAGCAGGGAGAATATGCAGAGTTTTGTGCCGGACCTCACATTGCAAATGTGTGTGCCATCAAAGCAGTAAAGCTATTGTCTATTGCAGGTGCCTATTGGCGTGGAGATGAGAAGAATCAGATGCTGACCAGAATTTATGGGATTTCCTTTCCAAAGGCATCCCAGTTGCAAGAACATCTGAACATGCTGGAAGAAGTGAAACTGCGTGACCACAGAAAACTGGGAAGAGAGCTGGGACTGTTTATGATGGCAGAACAGGGACCGGGATTTCCGATTTTTCTGCCCAAAGGAATGATTTTGAAAAATCTTTTGATTGCTTATTGGCGAGAGATTCACCAGAGAGAGAAGTACATGGAGATTTCCACGCCCATCATGCTGGATCGGGTATTGTGGGAGACATCCGGACACTGGGATCATTATCGGGAAAATATGTACACAACTGTGATTGACGGCAAAGACTTTGCCATCAAACCTATGAGTTGTCCGGGCGGCATGTTGGTATATCAATCTCAACCCAGATCTTATAAAGAGTTTCCGTTGCGTCTGGCGGAATTGGGACTGGTTCACAGACATGAGAAGTCAGGACAGCTTCATGGTCTCATGCGGGTCAGAGCATTCACACAGGATGATGCCCATATTTTTATGACGGAAGACCAGATGATCCCGGAAATACAGAATGTGGCAAGGTTGATTGATGAAGTGTACGGAAAGTTTGGTTTCCAATACGAAGTAGAGCTTTCCACAAAGCCGGAGGATAGCATCGGTAGTGAGGAAGAGTGGGAACAGGCAACAAATGCATTGAAACAGGCAATGGAAGCCATTGACGTACCTTATGTGATCAATGAGGGAGATGGGGCATTTTATGGGCCGAAGCTGGATTTTCATTTGAAAGATTCCATCGGAAGAACATGGCAGTGTGGCACGATTCAGTTGGATTTTCAGCTGCCCCAGCGTTTTCAGGCGGAGTACATCGGGGCGGACGGAATGTCCCATCGTCCCATCATGATTCACAGAGTGGTGTTTGGCTCCATAGAACGCTTTATTGGAATTCTGATTGAGCATTATGCAGGGAAGTTCCCCTTATGGTTGTCACCGGTACAAGTGAAACTATTGCCCATTGCAGAGCGTTTTCACGATTATGCCGGACAGGTGGCAGAACAGTTGTCCGGTATGGGAATTCGCTGTGAAGTAGATGAGCGGTCAGAAAAGATTGGATACAAAATTCGGGAGGCCCAGCTGGATAAAATTCCATACATGGTCATTGTGGGGCAGAAAGAACTGGATGCACATGCAGTTTCTGTACGAAGCCGTGAGGAAGGCGATATGGGCGATATGGAAATCGGGCAGTTTGTGAATCTGTTACAGAAGGAGTTGGAGGTGTAACATTACCATATTCATAGAAAATTTACTGGTATCATACCGAAATTGTGTTATAATCAAGTGGATATGCCTGCGAAGATAGAGATATCAAATAATGGTGGGATGGAAAGTGAATCGGGACAGAAAGCAGTTCCTGATCTTTTCATCTCCACAAGAAGCGAGGATAAAACATGAGTGTAAGAATTATAACCGATTCCGCAGCAGATATTTCACAGGAGTGTGCAAAGGAATGGAACATTACAGTGATCCCTTTGAAGATTCGTTTTGAAGAAGAAGACGGGGCAGAGTATTTAGACGGTGTCACCATTACCAATGAACAGTTTTATCAGAAGCTGATCCTGGAACAGAAACAGCCAAAGACCAGCCAGATTTCCCCCTATGATTATGAAAAGGTGTTTCAGGAGGTGAAGGAAGCTGGAGATACAGCGGTCTATATTTCTCTTTCTTCTAAAATTTCCGGCAGCTACCAGAGTGCCAACATTGCAGCCGATGATTACGAAGGCATTGTATATATCGTAGACAGTCTGGAATTCTGCATTGGACAGCGGATTCTGGTGGAATTGGCAGTTCGTCTGAGAGACGAGGGAAAGAGCGCAGAGGAGATTGCGCAGACCGTCAAAGAAGAGCAGAAGAATGTACGCCTCATTGCGTTGTTTGATACCCTGGAATATCTGAAGCGTGGCGGACGACTTTCCAAAGGAAAGGCGTTTGTGGGTTCTGTGCTTTCTCTCAAGCCGGTGCTGACCATTACGGATGGCGAAGTAGAGATACTGGGCAAGGCACGGGGCGCAAAAGTGGGCAATAATATGCTGAAAGAGTATGTGCGCAAAGAAGGCGGCATTCACTTTGACAAACCCTATTGTCTGGGCTACTCTGGTCTGTCCGATGAGAGAATGTGGCAGTATGTGGAAAACAGCAGAGAACTGTATGATGGAGATGTGAAGGCACTTCCGGTTGCCCATGTGGGCGCAGTCATTGGAACTTACGCAGGACCGGATGCCATTGCGGTGGCGTTTTTTTGTCAGGAGTAATCCGGTCATTCTGGAAAACCATCTATCAGCAGAAGAAAAGAGGAACGAAACACAATGGATCAACCACAAAATCCACTTGGCGTGCTTCCGGTTCGGAAGCTTTTAATGAAATTTGCGGTGCCCAGCATCATTGCCATGCTGACCAGTGCGCTGTACAATATTGTAGACCAGTTCTTTATCGGACATAGTGTAGGGGAACTGGGAAATGCGGCAACCAACATTGCATTTCCACTGACCATCTCCAGTGTTGCCATTGCACTGCTGTTTGGTATCGGTGGTGCATCGGCTTTCAATCTGGCGATGGGACAAGGGGAAAAGGAAGAAGCAGTGGGGTATATGGGCACTGCTTTGTCTGGCATGGGTGTTTGCGGTTTCGTGCTCCTAGTGATTACCCAGCTGTTTTTGCATCCCATGCTGGGATTCTTTGGAACACCGGCAAATGTAATGGACTATGCCAGTGTATATGTGCGGATTACATCCATTGGATTCCCTATGCTGATTGTAAGCACCGGCGGTGGTCATCTCATTCGTGCAGACGGCAGCCCTCAGTTTTCCATGCTTTGTAATCTGACCGGTGCCATCATCAATACCATATTAGATGCCCTGTTTGTATTTGGATTCCATATGGGCATGGCAGGTGCGGCATGGGCTACCATCATTGGGCAGTTTGTGGCAGGCTTTATGGCACTGTATTATCTGGCACACTGTAAGACCGTGACGTTGAAAGTGTCAGATTTGAAGCCAAAGAAAAATAGCCTGAAACGGGTGACTTCTCTGGGGGCAGCACCTTGCAGCAATCAGCTGGCCATGATGATCGTGCAGATTGTGATGAATAAATCCCTGACCCATTATGGTGCCCTTTCTTCTTATGGGGAAGCCATTCCGCTGGCATGTGCCGGTATTATTTCCAAGGTCAATCAGGTGTATTTTTCCTTTATCATTGGAATTTCTCAGGGCTTACAGCCGATCATCAGCTTTAATTATGGTGCAGAGAAATATCCCAGAGTGCGAAAGGCATATTTGCTGGCATCCGGTGTAGGATTGATTTTGTCTGTGTGTGCGTTTGTGCTGTTTCAGACCATTCCAAAACAGATCATTGCCTTGTTTGGCAATGGTTCACCGGAGTATGTGGCATTTGCGGTAAATTATTTTAGAATTTTCCTGTTTTTCACATTCCTGAACTTTATACAGCCCATTACATCCAATTGTTTTACTGCCATCGGCAAACCGGCAAGAGGTATGTTCCTGTCACTGACCAGACAGATTCTGTTTTTATTGCCGTTGATTTTGATCTTGCCATTGTTTTGGGGACTGGATGGTATTTTGTTTGCCGGTCCCATTGCAGACGGAACTGCAGCGGTGGTATCTGCGTGGATGATTGGAAAGGAACTGAGACAGGAGAAGTATAGAGTATCTGGAAAGTAGGATTTTTATGTGATAGAGACTGGATGTTCTATCATACGAAAAGGTGCAGTTACCGGGCTGAATCAGTCGGGCAACCGCACCTTGTTTTTATGTAATAGGAATTTCCTAATTAAATAACAGAAAAATTCTGTCACCAAAAAAGTGCGACCCGCAGGATGCGACCTCGTGCGAAAGAGAAAGAGTTGCATATGCAACCGCACTCGGCGCAATAATTCTGCATTCGCAGAATTCTTTTCTCAAACTTCTGCCAGAATGCGGTTTCTAGTGTCAGATACCACATCTGCTAATGTAATCTGTTTCATTTGCGCTTCCATGGAAGTTTGAATTTCTGCCAGTTTTTCGTCCATAGCGGCGTGGATGTTTCTGCCCACGGGACAACTGGCGTTGGGATTCTCATGGAAGTGAAATAAGCCGGTTTCGTCTATGCAGTCCAAAGCTTTATAGATGTCATAAAAAGTAATCTGATCAAGTGGTTTTGCCAATGAAGCACCGCTGCTGCCCTGGCTGGTGATGACAATTCCTGCTGCTTTCAGCCTGGAAATCACAGTTCGGATGATGACGGGATTTGCGCCTACACTTCCTGCCAGAAACTCACTTGTGACCTTTTGTTCTTCTTTGAAATAATCGATACACGTGACGATATGCACGGCTATCGTAAATCTGCTTGTGATCTGCATGTATGGTATTCCTCTTACTCTTTGATATTTGCCTTTTGAAATACGGATGTTGTATCCTTACGACTTGTAATATAACACATTACAAGTAACTTGTCAATAAAAATATTACAAGTTTTTGGAATTTTGATTCAGACTCCGGTGAATATGTTGAGAAAACATGCTATCATAGCGGAAATAAGACGTCAATAATGATGAAGCCATTTCTGTTGTATCAAATGCAAACATATCTGTAGCTTTTTGACAGGCAAACTTGTATATCTGGTGGAAGGTGGTGAAACAGTGAGTGAAGATACTTTAGATGAGCAGCAAATACGGCTGATCGAGACGTATTCTGATATGGTATATCAGATGGCGTATTCTCTGTTAAAAAATCCATATGATGCAGAGGACATTCATCAGGAAGTATTTGTCCGGTATATTTGCAAGCAGCCTGTATTTGAAAATCCAGACCATGAGAGGGCATGGTTTCTGCGTGTGACCATCAATCTGGCAAAAAATTTCTGGAAAACTGCATGGTACAGAAAGGTAGGAAGATTTTTGGATGAAGGACTGGAGCAATTGGAAATGATACCGGAAGAAGTAACAGACCCCAGAGAAAAACAGATCGTGGAATTGGTGGGAAAGTTGCCACTGAAATATCGTGCTGTGATTCATTTGTTTTATGAAGAGGAACTTTCTGTAGAAGAGATTGCAAATCTGCTGAAACGGAAACCTTCTACGGTTCGTACACAGCTGACGAGAGCCAGAAGTAAACTGCGGGAATGGATGAAGGAGGAAGAGGATGTATAAGGAGTTGTATCAAAAGGCATATGGAAAAATCAGACCCCAGGCAGGGTATGTGGAGCGAATTCAGGAAGGGATAAGGAAAAAGGGGAGAAGGCAAATAAAAGGTACATTTTGGGTGGCAGTGGCAGCGACGGTTGTGCTTCTAATGGTGACAGGGACAGCATCCGTTTCTGTGCTGGCAAAGGAATATCCAGCGATTTATCGAATCGTAGCCAGATATGCACCAGCAATTTCGGAGTGTATTGTTCAGGAGAAACGAAGCTGTTCTGAGCAGGGCATTCAGATGCAGTTAGAGGCGGTACATGTGGACGGAACACAGGCAGAAGTCATTGTTTCTTTTGCAGATGAAGCAGGCAGCAATTGGATCAAAGGAGAAGTGGATTTATATGACAGTTATGAACTGTATGGTGGTAAGAAAGCGGATTTGGTCATGGGTGGCTGTCGTTTTCTGGAATATGATCCGGCAGAGGATAAGGCATATGTTCAGATTGTCATACAGTCAGATGCTCCTTATGTAGGAGAGATGGCAATTTTTTCAGTGAACATGTTATTGTGCAATGAAATCCATTATCAGGAAACCATCAATTTGGCGGAAATCAATCAGATGCCGCAAACAGAGGATAGGGTAATGAATGGTTGGGGCGGTGACTGGGAGGCACTCCATCAACAGATGCAGACACGGGAACTGGCAGAACGTACTGTAAAATGGGAGAAGGCTGTGCAGGAAGCCGGGCAGGGTGCAGTTTTGGAGGCAGGACAATGGAATGAAGTGATGGTTCCTGTGCTGAAACATGAAGAGGGAGCGGAGCTTTTGGCAGATGCGCTGACGGTGACAGGCGTGGCCCATCAGGATGGCATCTTACGGGTACAAATCTGTCGAGGAGATGTGACAGAGGCAGATCGATATATGTTGCCTGTACTGGTGAATCAGACAGGAGAAGAGTGGCATGAGGATTATAGCTGGGGCTGGCAGGAAAGGGTGGATGGTACTCCATACACATTTGAGGAATTCTGGTTTTTTGTGGAAGAAGAGGAATTGTCGGCCAGTGAATTGAAAGGGGATGTCTGTGTAAAGGACGGTGCCATTCGAGGCAATTGGAATATCGCATTTCCGATGGAAGAACAGTAAGGAGAAAATATCGCAGCAGAGTGTTTTCTGATTGCGGTTAGATGATAAAAGGGTATGGTATAAACTGCGAAATATCGTTAGCAGACGATGACAAAAACAGGTGATTTGTAACGATGGTTACAATGGGCAAACTAAACTGACTGTTTTTCTCAATAGAGGAAAATCACTGGAAATTCATTTGACAAAGGCATTTTTGCATCTTATACTAAAGACAAAGGATAGGAAAACAGACATTTGCGAAAGGATTCCCATGCAGGTGTCTGTGCACCAACACAAGGAGATGATGGATATGAAGTGGGATCAGATCAACTGGAAGCACACAGGATTGTTTGCGGCAGGTGTATTGTTTGGCACAGCTGGCATCAAGGCGCTGGCAAGTAAGGATGCAAAGAAAGTTTATACCGAATGCACAGCAGCTGTACTGCGGGCAAAGAAATGTGTCATGGATACTGTGACGACGGTACAGGAGAATGCAGAAGACATCTACGCAGAAGCAAAGGAAATCAATGCAAAGCGGGAAGCAGAGGAAGAAGCGGCGGTTTATGAAGATGCTGCACAGACAGTAGAGTAAGCAGAAAAAAGCAAAACAGGATGCAGCAGAGGGAGTGCCCACTGCTGCATTTTTTGTATGAAATGAAAATATGCTGCAAAGCAGAATGATTTATGGGAATAGAATGGAGGATAGAGATGAAATTTTGGATCAAACATGAAATCTGCGGCAGAGTCCGGGTGCATCTGGCCATGAAACGCTGTTCTCTGGAACAGGCAGATACCCTGCAATATTATCTGGAGCAGTTAGAACAGGTGACCAGGGCAAAGGTATATCAGGAAACGGCAGATGTGGCCATTTATTTTGAAGGAGACCGGGAAACGGTACTGACGGCATTGCAGGCTTTTTCATGGGAAACGGCTGTGTTGCCGGAGGAAGTAGCACAGGCATCCTCCCGTGCGCTGAATGCGGAATACAAGGAAAAACTGGTGATGCATATTTTCTGGCATTATGCCAGACGGCTGTTTTTGCCTGCACCCATTCATGCGGTCATCACAGTGGCAAAGAGCGTTCCTTTCCTATGTGAAGGAATCAAGACGCTGGCAAAGGGCAAACTGGAAGTGTCTGTTCTGGATGCCACCGCCATCGGCGTATCCATTGCACAGGGCAATCTGTCCACTGCCGGTTCTGTTATGTTCTTACTGGGGGTAGGAGAACTGCTGGAGGAATGGACCCATAAAAAGTCTGTGGTGGATCTGGCAAGGGGCATGTCTCTCCATGTAGAACAGGTATGGCAAAAGACAGAAGCCGGACAGCAGGTACTGGTGCCTATTCACCAGATTCAAAAAGGCGACCAGGTAGTGGTACATATGGGCAATGTGATTCCGTTTGACGCAACTGTGGCAGAAGGAGACGGTATGGTCAATGAGGCATCCTTTACCGGAGAAGCGGCAGCCGTGCATAAGACCAAGGACAGTGTGGTGTATGCCGGAACAGTTTTAGAAGAAGGGGAACTGACTTTGCAGGTAGAGCAGACCGGTGGGGATACCAGATACCAGAAGATTGTTGCTATGATTGAGGATTCCGAACAGTTAAAGTCCAATCTGGAAAGCAAAGCATCCAGACTGGCAGACCGTCTGGTGCCCTATACACTTCTTGGCACAGGGCTTACATGGCTGTTGACAGGCAATGTGACAAAAGCAGTGTCTGTTTTGATGGTAGATTTTTCCTGTGCATTGAAGCTGTCCATGCCGCTGGCAGTATTGTCTGCCATGAAGGAAGCCGGTACACACCAGATCGTGGTGAAAGGCGGCAAGTTCTTAGAGGCAGTGGCAGAAAGCACCACCATTGTATTTGATAAGACCGGTACTCTGACACAGGCAAAGCCGGAAGTACGGGAAGTCATTGCTTTTTCCGGAAGAGATGCCAGTGAGATGCTGCGTGTGGCGGCATGTCTGGAAGAACATTTCCCTCATTCCATGGCAAAGGCAGTGGTACAGCGGGCAGTGGAACTGAATCTGGAACATGAGGAAATGCACTCGAAGGTGGATTATATTGTGGCACACGGCATATCCTCTTATATAGGAAAAGAAAAAGTCATCATCGGCAGTTATCACTTTGTATTTGAAGACGAAGGCTGTATCGTGCCGGAAGGGGAAGAATGGAAACTGGAACAATTACCGGGAGATTGTTCCTATCTGTATCTTGCCATTGAAAATGTGCTGGCGGCAGTCATTTGTATCTGCGATCCGCTCCGTCCGGAGGCAGAGGCGGTGATCCGGGCGCTGAGGGAAGAAGGGATGGAACGAATCGTCATGCTGACAGGGGACAGTGAACGAACTGCTTCGGTCATCGCACAACGGCTTGGTATTACACAGTATCGTTCAGAAGTGCTGCCGGAAGAGAAAGCACAGTTTGTGGAAGCAGAAAAGGCCGCAGGCAGAAGTGTGATCATGATTGGAGACGGCATCAATGATTCCCCGGCATTATCGGCGGCAAATGTGGGCATTGCCATCAGTGACGGCGCCCAGATGGCCAGAGAGATTGCAGATATTACGGTGGCAGGGAAGGATTTGTGGGAAATCGTTACATTACGTCAGTTAAGCAAGGCATTGATGCATCGGATTAGTAGAAATTACCGGCTGATCATCGGCATCAATACCGGACTGATTGCAGGGGGTGTGATGGGTGTTTTGGCACCGGGGACATCGGCGCTTTTACATAATGCATCTACGGTTGCCATCAGTCTGGAAAGTATGAAAAATCTTTTGTAATGCTTCAGAGAATAGGAAATTACAAAGGAGTCTACCGCAAATTTTCGGGTGACGTAGGATGGAATTTCAGGACAAAAGGTGAACAGGGCTGAATTTTACGCCTATAATACTTGCGGCTGTCGGACATTTCGGCTATAATAAATTTAATATCATCGGGTCGTAAAAGGGCGGCAGAAAGGGAGGTATTATGGGAAAGAGGATAGGTATGCTGACAAGCGGCGGTGACTGTCAGAGTTTAAATGCCACGATGCGTGGTGTGGCAAAGTCGCTGTATCATATGTATGATGATGTGGAGATCATCGGTTTTCTGGAAGGGTATAAGGGATTGATTTACGGAGATTATAAAGTGATGAAACCCAGAGACTTTTCCGGTATTTTGACCAGGGGTGGGACCATACTGGGTACATCCAGACAGCCATTTAAGCTGATGCGGACACCGGATGCCAATGGTCTGGATAAAGTAGAAGCCATGAAGAATACCTACAAGCAGCTGAAATTAGACTGTCTGGTGGTGTTAGGGGGGAATGGCAGCCAGAAAACGGCCAATCTGCTCAGTGAAGAAGGGTTAAATGTGATTGGTCTGCCAAAGACCATTGACAATGATCTGTGGGGTACCGATATGACCTTTGGCTTTCAGAGTGCAGTGGACATTGCCACCAATACCATTGACTGTATTCATACCACAGCGGCTTCCCATGGGCGTGTATTTATTGTAGAGGTCATGGGACATAAGGTAGGCTGGATGACCCTTCATGCAGGTATTGCGGCAGGGGCAGATGTGATTTTGCTGCCGGAGATCCCATATGATCCACAGGTGGTGGCAAAGTCCATTAAGAAGCGTGCGGCAGAGGGCAAGCGTTTCTCTATCATTGCAGTGGCAGAAGGTGCCATCAGCAAGGAAGATGCCAAGCTGCCCAAGAAGCAGCTGAAGAAGAAGCTGGCAGAGGAGGCACAGTTGTATCCATCTGTGGCATATAAGGTAGGAAAAGAAATCGGAGAACTGACTGGTCAGGAAATCCGTGTGACCGTACCGGGTCACACCCAGAGAGGCGGCAGTCCCTGTGCATACGACAGAGTGTTATCCACTCGTCTGGGGGCAGCAGCAGCAGAACTGATTTCCAAAAAGGAATATGGTTATCTGGTGGGCATGAAGAACAACGAGACAACCAAGATTCCGCTGTCTGAGATTGCAGGCAAGTTAAAGATGGTAGATCCGGAGTGTTCCCTGGTAAAAGAGGCGAAGCTTGTGGGAATCAGCTTTGGGGATGAGTGAGAATAAGGAGGATATGCAATGGCGTACACCACTCTGTATCGGAAATGGCGGCCTGCCCGGTTCGAAGATGTCCGGGGACAGGAACATATCGTTTCCACTTTGAAAAATCAGATTACAGGAGACCGGGTAGGCCATGCATATCTGTTTTGCGGTACCAGAGGTACCGGTAAGACGACAGTGGCAAAGATATTTGCCCGGGCTGTGAATTGTGAGCATCCCGTAGATGGAAGTCCCTGCAATGAGTGTGCTGCCTGTCAGGCAATCTTGCAGGGCACTTCTATGAATGTGATGGAAATCGATGCGGCTTCCAACAACAGCGTAGAGAATATCCGGCAGATTCGAGACGAAGTAAAATATTCCCCTACAGAGGGACGTTACCGTGTCTATATTATCGACGAGGTGCATATGTTGTCCATCGGCGCATTCAATGCCCTGTTGAAAACATTGGAGGAACCTCCTTCTTATGTGATTTTCATTCTGGCAACGACAGAAGCACACAAGATTCCGGTGACGATTTTGTCCAGATGCCAGCGGTATGATTTCAGGCGGCTGACAGTGGCCACATTGATGCAGCAGATTTTTGATATTTGCAGTGCAGAACAGATTGCCATAGAAGATGCGGCAGTGCGTTACATTGCCCAGTCGGCAGATGGTGCCAGCCGTGATGCGTTAAGCTTGCTGGAACAGTGTATTTCCTTTTATTATGGGCAGACATTGACCTATGAAAATGTATTGGAAGTGTTAGGCGCGGTGGATACATCCGTATTTCGGAATCTGTTACAACAGATTCTGCAGTGCAATGTGGCAGAAGCCATGGACAGCATTGCAGAGGCTATTTCCCTGGGACGGGAAATGGGACAGTTCGTGACAGATTTCATCTGGTATCTGCGCAATCTTCTTCTGGTACAGACTTCAGAGCCTTCAGAGGAGGCGTTGAATCTGTCAGGAGAGCATCTGGCTCAGTTGCAGGCAGAAGCAAGAATGGTTGACACAGACCGTTTGCTGCGTTATATTCGTATTCTAAGCGATTTGAGTGCCCAGCTTCGATATGCCACGTCCAAGCGTGTGCTGGTAGAGGTGGCTCTGATCAAGATGATGAAGCCAGCCATGGAGACTGACACAGAAAGTCTGCTGGAGCGGATTCGAAACCTGGAAGAACAGCTGGCTGGCGGTGTGGTTTTACAGACTGCTCCGGTGCCGGAGGGCAGTGGCAGAACTGTCAAAGTAGAAGCAGGATCGCAAAAACGGCAGGAAAGGATGCCAGAAGAGGAAAAGGGGTCTGTAGAGCCGGTGGCAGTTTCCCCGTCAGAGTTTGAACTGTATGACCGGGTGCGACATGACTGGAACAGAATCATTTCTGACCAGTTTGCCTTGCTTGCCACAGTGCTGCGTGCTGCAAGGTTAAGCTATGAGCCGGACAAAGGGTTTGTTCTGTTGTTTGAAGAGCCATGGCACTATAAGCTGGCCCAGAAGGAAGGGTATCTGTCAGACCTGACAGAATATTTGCGGCAAAATTATGACAGTCAGGTGCCGGTTCGGGCGGAACTCAGGCAGGGACAACATGCACCGGAGATCGTCATGGGCAATGGCCCCCATATCCCGGGGATTGAGATGGAAATCGGCATGGAAGAATAAAATGGCAACTGCAAACAGATCGCATAATTATAAAAAAGAAATGGAGAATGGAAAATGGCGAAGAGAGGTGGCTTTCCGGGCGGTATGGTGCCGGGAAATATGAACAATTTGATGAAGCAGGCACAGCGGATGCAGAGACAGATGGAGGAGCAGCAGAAGGAATTAGAGGAAAAGGAATTCACTGCCACTGCAGGAGGCAGTGCGGTGAAGGTCACCATGACCGGGAAGAAGGAACTGAAATCGATTGTGCTGTCAGAAGAAGTGGTAGATCCGGATGACATTGAGATGCTACAGGATCTGATTGTGGCGGCCGTAAATGAAGTGATTCGTCAGGTGGATGAAGAGAGTAATTCCAATATGGCAAAGCTCACCGGCGGTTTAGGCGGAGGCTTTTCATTTTAATGGAATATTACAGCAATCAGATTAGCAAATTAATAGAAGAACTGTCCAGACTGCCGGGAATCGGTGCCAAGACTGCACAGCGTCTGGCTTTTTATTTGATCAGCCAGCCCGTAGAGTCAGTGAATGAGTTGGCAACTGCCATCACAGAGGCGCGGACGAAGGTACGGTACTGCAAGTCTTGCTGTACCCTGACGGATGAGGAACTTTGCCCAATCTGTGCCAGTCAGAACCGCAATCATAAGCTGATCATGGTAGTGGAGAATTCCAGAGATCTGGCAGCATATGAAAAGACCGGCAAGTATGATGGGGTATACCATGTGCTTCATGGTGCCATTTCTCCGATGCTGGGAATCGGCCCGGCGGATATCCGTTTAAAGGAATTGATGCAGCGGCTGCAGGGAGATGTGGAAGAACTGATCATCGCTACCAATTCCAGTTTGGAAGGAGAGACCACGGCAATGTACATCAGCAAGCTAGTGAAGCCGTCCGGGATCAAAGTCAGCCGGATTGCCAGCGGTGTGCCGGTAGGGGGCGACATAGAATATATTGATGAAGTCACGTTGCTTCGTGCATTGGAAGGACGAGTAGAACTGTAACACTGTTGTACTGCAAAGTGAGGAATACTATGGATAAATACGAGTACAGTCTGAAAAAGAAACATCTGAAACAGCTGATTGCAAAGGGCAGTATGGAAGAAGCGGCCGCCCTTTGCGATACCATAGACTGGCAGCATAATAAGGATTCGCTGGCACTATATATGGCGGCCGATGTGTATGAGGCCACAGGTGCGTATGGAAAAGCACAGCTTGTATTGGAACAGTCTTATCAGCATGGAAACCAGAATAAACGTCTTGCCTGCCGAATCGCACAGATGGCATTGCAGAATCAGGACATCCAGACAGCGGAAAATTATTTTGAAGAGTTTCGTATGCTTGCACCGGATGCACCGGAAGGTCTGCTTTTGGAATACCAACTGGCAACGGCTAATAAGAGGCCATTGAAAGAACGGATTGAGATTTTGGAAGACTATAAGGCAAGTGATTTTGAAGAACGGTGGGGATATGAACTGGCAGAGCTGTATCATCAGGCAGGAGATCAGGACGCCTGTGTCCGGTTGTGTGATGAGATCATTCTCTGGTTTGGGTTTGGTCCATATGTGGATAAAGCGTTGCAGTTAAAAGTACTGTATGCGCCTTTGAGTGAAGAACAGCGGCAGATGCTCAATGATGAGACGGATTATCAGACCCATTTGAGCCGGATGACACAGGATTTTGCAGAGTTAAAGGCAAAAGACCAGATTCAGCAGTTAGTAGAGGACGAGAAAGTGGACTTTTCCAGACCGCAAACCGGGCAGACAGCTGATTTCCTGAAAGAAGAATCCATTGGAGAGGCAGAAGTGTCCAACGAGGTCATGGAAAATGTCAATCGAAAGACTGCAGTGTTGTTTGGAGAACTGGATAGCAGTGTATTATTTGAGGAGCAGGAGCCGATTGCATTGACCTCTCTGGATAAAGTACAGGAATTGCAGGATGCTTATGATTCCAAATTGAAAGAGTATGAGGATAAGCTGCAGGAACCGCCAGAGGAACACCGGATGGAACCGGTGAATTATATATTGGAAGAAGAGGAAGAGCCGGAACCGGAAATGGATTTTGAGACGGGAGAAACGGCCATTCATCATTTTATCGTGTCCAGTGAGATGCCGGCGGCAGGATTGCATTTTGCCCAGGGTATTTTGAAGCAGATGGTCAAGCGTGGAATACAGTTGCCCTCTGAAAATACGGCGCGTACCACAGCAGAAAAACTCAATCATGCAGGTCTGATTCGTTCGATTCAAGTGCTGCTTGGCAAGGTATTGATCATTGAGCAGGCAGGTGAATTGTCTGATACCTTAATTGGAGAATTAAACCTGATCTTAAAGAGGCAGGATATTCAGTTGTTGGTGGTGCTCATTGACACAGAGGAACAGTTAAACCAGATGTTTGCCCGCAGCGGCAATTTCAAAGAATGTTTCAGCCGTACTTTTATTGTATCCGGTTATACCGTTGCAGAATTAGAGGAGTATGCCCAGTATTACGCATTGGAGCAGGATTATCGGATTTCGGATAAGGCGTTGACAGCGATCGAAGGGACTTTGGAAGAGATTGCCGGACGGAAGGATGGCGGAGAAAAGGATGCCATTGAATCGCTGGTAGACCGCGCCATTGAAAATTCATCCAAGCGGTCTTTTAAAAAGATGGTCAAGAGCCTTTTTGTCTTGCTTCGGGATGAAGAGGAGCATATCTATCTGCGGGAAGAGGATTTTGCCTGATGGGTGGGAATCCTATTTCTGACAGAATAGGGTGCTGGCTTTATAGGCAGGAATTCGTATCAAAATAATA
>JAFTGN010000038.1 GCA_017457865.1 Lachnospiraceae bacterium
GCCATTGACGGCGTAGACTTAGAGTTAGAGCAGGGCAGTTTCACTGCCATTTTGGGTCACAACGGTTCCGGCAAATCCACCCTGGCAAAGCATTTAAACGGTATCCTGTTGCCGACAGAAGGCACAGTCTGGGTAGGAGAGCAGGACACCAGTGACGAAGCTCATATCTGGGAAGTCCGTCAGAAAGCAGGTATGGTTTTCCAGAATCCGGACAACCAGATCATCGGAAACATTGTGGAAGAAGATGTGGCATTTGGACCGGAAAACATCGGGGTGCCCACAAAGGACATTTGGATCAGAGTAGAGGAAAGTCTGTCGGCGGTAGGTATGATCCCTTACCGGAAGAAGTCTCCCAACAAGCTGTCTGGTGGACAGAAACAGAGGGTTGCCATTGCCGGTGTCATGGCTATGAAACCAGAGTGCATCATTTTAGACGAGCCCACCGCCATGTTAGACCCAAACGGCAGAAAAGAAGTGATCAAGACCATTCATGAGCTGAACAAGCAGGAAGGGATTACCGTCATTTTGATCACTCATTATATGGAGGAAGTCATTGATGCGGATCGTGTCATCGTCATGGATGAGGGCAAAGTGGTCATGGATGGCACTCCGAAGGAAATCTTTTCCCAGGTGGAACAGCTGAAATCCTACCGTCTGGATGTGCCACAGGCAACAGAGCTGGCATATGAACTACAGCAGGCAGGCCTCCCTTTACCGAATGGAATCTTGTCCACAGAGGAACTGGTGGAAACATTGTGTGGTCTGGACAGAAAGAACCTGGTATGTCGGCAGGGGAAGACAGATGTGGAATCAAAGGAAGAGTCAACCCTATCAAAGCAGAATGGGAAATCTGTTACATCGGATCAAAACATGCAGCAAGAAACTCCATTGGAATCTGCACCATCTGAAAATGCAACCACAGACTTGATTCGATTGGAACATGTAAGTTATATCTACGAACCGGATGCGGCATTTCCGGTGAAGGCGTTAGATGACATCAATCTGGAGATTCACCAGGGGGAATTCATCGGATTGATGGGACATACCGGTTCCGGCAAGTCTACACTGGTACAGCATCTCAACTGTCTGATTCGCCCCACAGAGGGCAGTATTCATTATAAAGGGGAAAATATTCTGGCAGAAGGATACCCTTTGAAAACGCTGCGCAGCAAGGTGGGACTGGTATTCCAGTATCCGGAGCATCAGCTGTTTGAGACAGATGTGCTGTCTGATGTATGCTTCGGTCCGAGAAATCAGGGATTGACCAGGGAAGAAGCAGAGGAGAGAGCCAGAGAAGCCATGGCATTGGTAGGGTTAAAGCCCAAGTATGAAAGCCGATCCCCATTCGAACTGTCCGGTGGACAGAAGCGGCGGGTGGCCATTGCAGGAGTGGTGGCCATGAAGCCGGAGGTGCTGATCTTAGATGAGCCCACTGCTGGTCTGGACCCAAAGGGACGGGATGAGATATTGAACCGTCTGAAAAATCTCCATGAACAGAAAGGGATTACCATCATTCTGGTGTCTCACAGCATGGAAGATGTAGCAAAGTATGCGTCAAGGCTTATTGTGATGGACAAGGGACAGGTGCAGTTAGACGGAACACCCAGAGAAGTGTTCCATTGCTACAAACAGCTGGAAAAAATGGGATTGGCGGCACCACAGGTGACCTACATTGCCCATGCCTTACAGGAAAAAGGATTCCACATGGATGCAGACATTACCACTGTGGCAGAGGCAAAACAGGAGATTTTGCGGCACAGCCCGGACTGGTGTAACATAGAACAGAAAAGCATGCAGTTACAAACTGCAGAGAGGCAGAAATAGAAAGAAGAATGGAACCATGATACGAGATATTACCATTGGCCAGTATTATGCGGTGGATTCTCCCGTTCACCGTCTGGATCCCAGAGTGAAACTAGCCGGAACCCTCCTTTATATTGTAGGGTTGTTTCTGGTGAAAGGATTTGTAGGTTATTTGTTTGGGGCGTTGTTTCTGGCAGGCGTCATCCGCCTGTCCAAAGTGCCCTTTCGATATATGGTCAGAGGTTTGAAAGCCATTGTCCTGTTGTTATTGATCAGTGTTTCCTTTAATATATTTTTGACCAAAGGAACACCCATCATTCAGTTTACCAAAAATATTGCCATTACATGGGAAGGTTTGTCACTGGCGGCACGGATGGCCACCCGTCTGGTGCTGCTGATCATCAGTTCCACCATTATGACCCTGACCACCACTCCCAATGACCTGACAGATGGCCTGGAAAAAGGACTGGGCTTTTTAAAGGTAGTGAAAGTGCCAGTGCATGAAATCGCCATGATGATGTCCATTGCACTGCGCTTCATTCCCATTTTAATAGAAGAAACAGATAAGATCATGAAAGCCCAGATTGCCAGAGGTGCAGATTTCGAATCCGGCAATCTGATTCAGAAAGTGAAAAGCATGGTACCCTTGCTGGTGCCCTTATTCATCTCCGCCTTTCGTCGCGCGGGTGATCTGGCTATGGCCATGGAAGCCAGATGTTACCACGGCGGGGAAGGACGTACCAAAATGAAGCCACTCATCTATCAGAAGCGGGATTATATTGCCTATGGGGTGCTTGTGGCATTTCTGGCAGGATGCCTGATTCTGCGGCATTTCGGATTGTAAAATAGGCAATTGCAAAACTATAATGCCGAACATCTTTACGAAAATTTATATTTGTGTATGCAAAACGCAGAAAGGTTTTGGAGTGCTGTCTGCGTACGCAATATGACTTTCAAAGACACGCACACACCTTCTTGAAGCGCTGTCTTCGTACGCAATATGGTTTTTTAAGGCACGCTTTCGCTTCGGTGAAAACGTAACGGATACTAACCTTTTTGTTCGCTATTCGCTCCAAAAAGCAAGTACCGACGTTTTCAAGAGCCTTTCAAAACCATATTTGCCTCCCTTGTCAGCGCTAATGAAAATTTTTTTAGCGTTCTTTTGAAAGTCATATTTGCTTTCCTTGACAGCACTGATGAAAGTTTTTGAGCGTTTTGCCATTCAACAAATATAAATTTTGATGAAAGGTACATGTAGTAAAGTTGTGCAATTGCTTTTAGACTTGAAATCTACGAGAGGAGAGAACTCTGTGAAACGTGTCAAGATGATTGTGTCTTATGACGGCACCAACTATTGCGGCTGGCAGGTGCAGCCCAATGGCACTGCCATCGAAGCGGTGTTAAACAGGCATTTGAGTGAACTGCTAAAGGAAGAGATTGTAGTGATCGGTGCCAGCCGTACCGATTCCGGCGTCCATGCACTGGGCAATGTGGCTGTATTTGATACGGATACCCGGATTCCGGCGGAGAAGATTGCCCTGGCACTGAACCAGCGGCTTCCGGCGGACATTGTGATTCAAAGTTCCTGTGAAGTGCCCCTGACCTGGCATCCCAGAAAGTGCAATACCAGAAAGATTTACGAATACCGGATTTTAAACCGCAGGATTCCCTTACCGGCAGAGCGGTTCAATTCTTTGTTTTATTACATGCCTCTCAATCTGGCGCACATGCAGCAGGCGGCTACATATCTGGTGGGAGAACATGACTTTGTCAGCTTCTGTTCCTCCAGAAATCAGGCAGAGGATACGGTGCGGACCATTTACAGTCTGGATGTGACCAAACAGGATGACATGATTACCATCCGTATTTGTGGAAATGGTTTTCTCTACAACATGGTACGCATCATTGTGGGAACGCTCCTGCGAGTGGGCACAGGGCTGTATCCGCCGGAGCATGTGGAGGAAATCCTGCATGGCAGAAACAGGCAGCTGTCCGGTCCCAAAGTACCGCCGGAAGGATTGACATTGGTGGCAATCGAAGAGGAGGAAGGACTGGAACCGGAACTTTCCATCCAGAACCGGTACATGGATTACCGGCTGATTCAGCGTTATATTGAAACAGAGGGCAATGCCTTTCTGGAACTGCACAGGTGTGTGGAAGAGGATTTTGCAAGAACCATCATCCGTCTGTGCAAGAAATGTGCCAGAAATGAAGCAAAGCGGATTTATGTGAGAGACGATACCGGCAGGTTGCAGGCAGGGGATCAGTATGGATATTTCACATTCCATACCCCGGAAGTGTTGCCGGAAGGGGCAGAAGGAACCGGCTGGCTGGTGACGACAGATGAACTGCGTAATGTGCGTATAAGAGACAATTAAATCACGAAAGAAAGGCTGTTGACAAGACAGTGATCGGGTTCCGTCACTTGTTTTGCACCAGCCTTTTTTGTACCAGTTTCTTGATAACGATTTCACAAAAACACGCAATCTCTTGCAAGAAATGAAACAATTATGCAATCTATGGTATGGAAATTGAAAGAGAAAAAAGTGGAAAAACAAGAAAAAACGGCGAGAATTAAAGAAAAATCAGAAAAATAAGGCGTAGGTCTAGAAGAAAATTCTGTTTTCTTTTGTGAAAGCGTTTTCAAGAATAGCAGTGGAAATTTTGAAAAAGAGATAGTATAATGGGGACAATCGAATTGCAGAAAGAACCATTCGATAAGAAAGGAGAACTATGGCAGCTTCAAATGCAAGAGCAGTCCTTCCCCAGAATGCGGGAGTGACCGTAGCAAACACAATTCAACAAACAGAACACAAAACAGAAAAAAGAGCCATTGCCATCAAAAAGGCAAAGACAGCAGGGGAAAAGATTTTAAAGAGCGGTATCGTCACATGGCTGTTATTGCTGTTGATCTGGCAGATCGCATCCCTGTTTCATTCACCGGATTTTCTGCCGGGACCGGCGAAGACCTTGCAGGGATTCTTAGAGGTTGCCAAGAGTGGTGTCCTGTGGGCAGATATCAAGATCAGCTTGCAGCGTGTGGGCATTGGCTGGGCACGAGGCATTTTGATTGCAGTTCCCCTTGGATTGCTGATTGGTGCGTTCAAGCCATTTCGATGGATTTTTGAACCGTTTATTAATTTCTTCCGTTTTGTACCGGCTATCGGGTTCCTCACTTTGTTCCTGATGTGGTTTGGAGTCGGAGAGGCTTCTAAGACAGTATTGATTACATATGCCTCCATCTTCCCCATCATCATCAACACCATTGCAGCGGTTGCCGCCATTGATCCTGTCAAGTATCAGGCAGCAGAATCTCTGGGAGCCAATAAACTGCAAAGCTTTTTGACTGTTACCGTACCAGGTGCAGTGCCGGGTATCTTTACTGGTCTGCGGCTTGGCCTTTCCGGTGCCATCATCTCCATCGTAGCAGCAGAAATGCTGGCAGCCAATTCCGGTATCGGATATCTGGTGTATACTTCCAGATTGTATTATCGTACCGACTGGATCTTTGTAGGAATCGTGGTGCTTGGACTGATCGGATTCTTTGCGGATAAATTGTTGCGTTTCCTGGCGAAAATCCTGTTGAGACATTACGGTGTCAAAGAGTAAGGAATAAGATGAACAGAGAAAAGAGAGGAAGAAGATATGAGTGAAAAGAATAAGATTCAGGTCATTCACCTGAAAAAGAAATATGAAACAAGTGATACCAAGAAATCTCTTTTATTTTCCAAAAACATCAATCCCGATGCAGTGTTCGCTGGTGCAGAGGAAGGATATGTGTTAAATGATGTGAGTCTGGAAATCAAGGAAGGAGAGTTCCACATTTTCTTAGGTGCCAGTGGATGCGGGAAGTCTACCCTGTTAAACATCATTGCCGGTTTTCTGGATAAGACAGAAGGCAAGGTGCTGCTGGATGGAAAGGAAATCAGAAAGCCGGGCAGGGACAGAGGCGTGGTGTTCCAGAATGCAGATTCTGCAATCTTCCCGTGGCTGAATGTGTACAGAAATGTAGAGTACGGATTGAAAGTACAAAAGGTGAACAAAGCAAAGCGCAAGGAGATTGTCCAGAATGCGTTAGAACTGGTGGGATTGTCTGAGCATGCCAGAAAATATCCTTCGGAGCTTTCCGGTGGTATGAAGCAGAGAGTGCAGATTGCAAGAAGCATTGCCAGTGATCCGGAGATTCTGATCATGGATGAGCCATTTGGTGCATTGGATGCACAGACCAGAAGAACCTTGCAGGATGAGCTGATTCAGATTTGGCAGAAAACCGGAAAGACCATCTTGTTTGTCACACATGATTTGCAGGAAGCAGTATATTTGGGACAGCGGATCAGTATTTTCTCCGCCGCACCGGATGCCAACATTGCCACCAGAGTGGAAGTGCCATTTGCTTATCCGAGAGATTTGAATGCACCGGAAGTCACAACATTTACAGCAGAGGTACACCAGAAGTTAGATGAAGCCATCAATGCCCATGGTACATCGGATGTGGACAAATCCGCATAAAATAGTGATGATTTATTATAGAAGAAGCAGCCGTTCCGTGTCTGACTTACAGACTGGCACGGTATCATTTATACCATAAATACCTATGAAAAATATAGGAAACATATGTTATTGGAAGGAGAATGTCATATGTCAAATCCAATTGAAGATGCAAAAAAATTATACACTTACGCCTATCCAGTGGTGATTTCCAGCGTACTCAGCAGAGGAAAAAGAGAGCGGTTCTTACAACTTTCACATGGAAGAAAATTTGTTTCCGCAAAAGATGATTTTCCAATCGTCAGACCAAACAATGATACCTTGTATTCTACTGTTTGGACCCATCTTGCAGAAAGTCCTTATATACTGGAGATTCCGGAAATCACCGGAAGATATCTGCTGGTGGATTTCCTGAATTCCAAAACAGACATTCCATTTGCAGTAGGTTCCAAGAACAAAGGAAAAGAAGTAGGCAAATATATCATTCTTTACAGAGAGGAGCCGGTTCCGGCAGGCTATGAAGACTATCAGGTCGTCAGAAGTGAAGATTCCAGAAACTTCTTTATCGTCCGTCTGGAATCCTTTGGAAAAGAAGATTATGAAACTGCAAACCGGTTGCAGGATCAGATCATCATCAGGCCCCTTTACCCGGAAAAGATTACCGATGATGGAGAGCAGATTACCGGACTTTCTACCATTTATCTGGAGTCTTTAAGTCTGAAAGAGTTTTATGCCATCTTTGCCCAGAGCTACACCGATACATTTATTGAACCGGAATATACAGAACTGTTCAAAAGCTTTGGCTTAGACCCGGCACAGTTTGAGTATGATGCCATTTCAGAAGAAGCCAAAACGGCTCTGGAAGAAGGAGCAAAACTGGCTGAGGTGGAAATCCGGGCCCATGAAAACCCGGAGAAATTTTTCTCCAATGAATGGTCTACCACAGTAAAGGATTTGGGCTTTTACGGAACCAATTATGACTTGAGAGCCACCGTTGCTTACTATGGATACGGGGCCAATCTGGCAGAGGATTCTGTTTATCCTGCCACGGAGCATGACCAGGACGGCAATCCTTTGTTCAGCAGCAATTCTTACCGGGTGCATTTTGAAAAGGATGGACTGCCAAGAGCAGAATTTTTCTGGTCATTGACACTATACGGTTTGCCCAGCCAGTTCCTTGCGGATAATGTACTGGATCGTTACCTGATCAACAGTCATATGCTGAAGGATCTGGTATTCAATGAGGATGGATCTCTGGATATTTATATTAGTCAGGAAGCACCGGCAGATGAGAAACTGCTGCCAAACTGGCTGCCTTCTTCCAAGACCGAAGAAAAGTTCTCCCTGACCCTTCGGATTTATGGACCTGATGCATTTACGTTGCAGGGCAACTGGGTTGCACCAAAGGTGATTCGGTTATAAAGGAACTATTTTTCTATCACAAAAAACAAGAAAGACGAGGATGAAAAAATGAAAGCAAACAATACTATATTAAGGAAATTAACCGCACTGACATTGACCGCAGGACTGGTACTGACAGGATGCGGCAGCGCAAAGAATGATACGGCAGAGCAGACCACAGGTTCTGCTGCCCAGACCACAGCTTCCACAGAGAAGGCAGAAACATCTGCCCAGACTACCTCTGTCACAGAGACTGAGGAAACCAGCACTTCTGAGAAGAAGGAGTTGACCACTGTCCGTTATGCTGTGATGACAGGAAATCCAACTCAGTGGGTTGCCATCATTGGTGATGAGCAGGGGATCTGGGCAGATCATGGCATCCAGATTGAAATTTCCGAATTTGCGGCCGGAATCGGAACGGTAGATGCAGTGACCACAGGTCAGGCAGACATCGGGTTTGTCACAGACTTTGCAGGGGTGAATCGAATCGGTGCCAGTCAGGGAAAATCTGACCTTCGCTTCTTTACGGAAACCAGTAAGAGCAGTTCTTACAATTTATATGCCAATCCGGAGACAGTCACCAGTCTGGAAGATTTGGAGGGCAAAAATATCATCACTGCACTGGGTACGTTCATTGAATATTTGAATGGTGTCACATTGGAGCAGGCAGGATTGACTGAGGAGGATGTGGAGTATAAGCCAATTGAAAGTCCTACTGATGTATTGGCACTGGTAGAGACCAAGCAGGCAGATGCTTACTGGGCAAGTGGTGAGACCGCAAGAAGACTGGCAGAGGCAGGATGGGAGATCATTGCAAATCAGCAGGACATCGGGATTGAAACCTACTCTCTGGCAGTGTCCACCCAGACCTATCTGGATGAGAATGCAGATACGGTAAAGGAGTTCCTTGAAGCAGTCAATGAAATCAATGATTTCATCGCAGACAATACGGACGAAGCAGCGGCCATTGTCAGCAAGAGCACCGGCATCGGGGAAGAGGTGTTCAAGAACAATCTGGCAGCCATTGACAGCAAACAGGAGTTTACAAAGGATGCTTATGACACCTTACAGCTGATCAACGAATGGGCAAGAAGTAACGGATTCTACGAAACTGAATTTGACATCAAAGATTTCATTCACACCGATGCGCTGGCAGAAGTCAGCCCGGAAGATGTGAACTGGCAGTAATACTTGATGTAGTTAATATATAATAGGAAGAAACAGCCTTCCATACAGGCTGAGTTTGGAGAAATGATGCAACAGGCAAACACATTGATTCTTTTTTGTGACCAGCACAATCCTTTTGTGTCAGGTTGCTATGGAAATGAAAATGCACACACCCCTAATATTGATCGCCTGGCACAGCGGGGCACCGTATTTGAAAATGCTTACACACCCAATCCCATTTGCGTACCGGCAAGGGCATCTTTTGCAACAGGAGAATATTCTTTCCGAAACAGACATTGGGACAACTGTCATGCATTTGATGGAGCAGAAGATTCCTGGGGGAAACGTTTGAAAGAAAATGGTGTTCAGGTGACCACCATTGGAAAGCTTCATTTCAAAGATGATTCTGAGCGGACATTTCCCGGACAACGGATTCCCATGAATGTGTCCGGGGGGATGGGAGATCCCCTCACTGCCCTTCGGCAGGAGGGAGGCGAATCCAGCGTGGTGATCAAGCAGTTGGAAGGAGCAAAAGTAGGACTCTCTGACTATATGCAGTACGACAGACGGATTGCATCTGAAGCGGCAGATTATCTGCGCAAAGAAGCCGGAAAGGATGGAAAACCCTGGTGTCTGTATGTGGGTCTGACCACACCGCACAATCCTTTGATCGTGCCACAGGAATTTTGGGATTTGTATCGTCCGGAACAGTTTTCAGTGGCACCGGAGTGGCACGACCAGAGTGGGCTTCATCCGGTGATGCAGGCATTCCGGCATAGGATGATGCTGGACAGAGGACTGCTGACAGATGAGCAGATACAAAATGCCATGGCTGCCTACTATGCGTTGACCAGCTTTATGGACAGTCAGGTAGGCGTGGTATTGGATGCCCTGCGGGAAGCGGGGCTGGAAGAAAGCACCAGAGTCATTTACATGGATGATCACGGGGATTGTGCCGGTGACCATGGGATTTTCTTTAAGTGCAACATGTTTGAAGGTTCCGTGCACATTCCTATGGTTGTGGCAGGACCGGATATTCCCAGGGGACAGCGAATTCAGGCACCCTCTTCGATCGTGGATTTATATCCCACACTGCTGGATTTCCATCAGGTGCAGCAGACAGCAGAAGAACAGCAGAAACCGGGCATTTCTCTGATAGAACATATCAAAGGCAATGTGCCTTATGATCGGTCCATTTACAGTGAATATTATGGAGTGGGGTATGCCCATAGTGTGTTCATGCTGCGAAAAGGTGACTATAAACTGGTGTATTTTGTGGGAAGTGAGCAGGTCTCTCTGTTTGATTTGAAACAGGACCCGGGAGAGCAGCATGATCTGGGTACGCTGGAAGAATATCAGGAAAAGATTGCAGAATTGAAGAAGGCGCTTTACAAAATCGCTGACCCGGAAGTACTGGACCGGGAATCCTTAAAAGACCAGGAGGCACTGTTTGCGGAACTGGGAGGCGTGGAAGCCATTTTGCAAAAGCACAAAGCGGTTACCCCATTTACGGCAGTACCGGAAGGGTGTAAGTGATGGGAAAATAAACGAAAAATAGCTGTGACAGAATATATGTTCCATACATGAAGAGAAACAAATAGGAGAGAATTAGATTATGCAAAGAAAAGAGTTTACCGGTGTCGAAGGGTATACCATGGAAGATACCAGATACCAATATCGGGTGACGGAAAAGACACCGAAGGGAGCCCCAAACGTGGTGTATATTGTCATGGACGATTTGGGATTTGCCCACTTAGGGTGCTATGGTTCCAACATTCATACGCCTAATTTAGACCGATTGGCAGGAGAGGGACTTCGGTATAACAACTTTCATACCACTGCCATCTGCTCTGCCACCAGAGCATCCTTGCTCACCGGTATGAATCATCATACTGCCGGGATTGGTGCGGTAGTGGAGTGGATGACCGGCTGTGACAATGGAGCAGGGCACATTCATCCAAATTGTGCCACTCTGGCAGAGATTTTGAAAGAATATGACTATGGCACTTATGCAGTGGGAAAGTGGCATTTGACTGATATTTCCGAAACCACAGAAGCCGGTCCATTTGAAAACTGGCCTCTTGGAAAAGGATTTGACCGATATTACGGATTTTTGCATGCCCAGATGGATCAGTACCATCCCAGAATCGTACAGGATAATACACCGGTTCCGGTGCCAAAGACACCAGAAGAAGGATATCATTTTTCAGAGGATATCACCGATCAGGCAATCAAGTATATTTTCCACCAGAAGGTGGTGTATCCGGAAAAACCGTTCTTCCTGTACATGGCATTTGGTGCCATGCATACCCCTCACCATGCGCCGAAGGAATACATAGACAAATACAAGGGCAAATTCGATGCAGGGTGGGATGTGATCAGAGAACAGTGGTTTGCCCGGCAGAAAGAACTTGGTATCATTCCGGAAGCAACCAAACTGACACCGAGAAATGAGTTTGTTCAGCCTTGGGATACGCTGTCTGATGCCCAGAAGAAGGTCAATGCCAGATATATGGAGGCCTTTGCCGGTATGTTGGAACATACCGATGCCCAGATTGGCAGATTGATTGAATATTTGAGAGAGACGGGTGAACTGGACAATACAGTCATTGTCTTTTTGTCAGACAATGGTGCCAGTGCAGAGGGTGGTGTAGATGGTACCTTCAACAATTTTAGAAAACATTCCAAGACCACTTCTGATTCTCCAGACAAGGAAGCAGAATATGTATTGTCCAGACTGGATGAGATCGGTGGTCCCACTGCATTTAATCATTATCCAATGGGGTGGGCACATGCAGGAAACACTCCATTCCCGTGGTACAAGATCTGGACATATTCCGGTGGTGTGAAAGATGCCATGATCATCCGTTATCCCAAATTGATTCAAGATCCTGGAGCAGTGCGCAGCCAGTATCATCATGTATCAGACCTGACACCAACAGTGTTAGACATCCTTGGAGTGGAAAAACCGGAATTCATCAAGGGAGTACACCAGAGACCATTTCAGGGCATCAGCCTGAAATACAGTTTAGAGGACGGAAACGCGCCGGATCAGAAACATGTACAGTATTACGAAATGGCAGGCAATCGTGCCATCTACAAAGATGGATGGAAAGCCATTGTAAATCATTTCCGCAATGCATCCGGCGGCAAATTCGAAGATGATGTATGGGAATTGTATCATGTGGCAGAGGACTTCTCAGAGTCTGAGGATTTGGCAGCAAAATATCCGGACAAGGTACAGGAGTTAGAACGTACATGGTTTATAGAGGCCGGAAATGCAGGGGTATTTCCGATGATCAACGGTGTCATGTATGGTTCTCCGGAGGAAAATGCCAGAATGGCAAAAACGCTGAAGCGGAGAGAGCGGTTTGAGACTTATACCAATATCATAGAACCATTTGACCTGATTCGTGCCCTGACCAGTATCCTGAATACCAATTCTCATGTAGTTCTGGCAGAAATCCACAGAGATTCCACAGAGGAGCAGGGGGTGATCTTCTCTTCCGGAAATTATCATGCAGGTTTCAGTTTATACATTAAGGATAATCATTTGAAATACACCTATAATTATGGAAATGAAGTGTTCTATCTTACGCAAGTAGAAGAAGAACTGCCAGTAGGAGATATTTCGGTAGAGTATCGGTTGAAGGTACATGCAGATCGTTCCGCTTATGCAGAATTGTATTTGAATGGAACGAAGAAAGCAGACCTGGAGATTGTGGGAATCAATGATTTTGCGGATTTTGTATCTACCGTTGGTGCCAACAAGGATACTTCCATCAATCCGACAGAGTATGCTGTTCCATTTGCGTTTGAAGGAAAATTAAAGAAGGTTCAGATCAGTGTGGATGGGGCAGATACCACGTTAGAAAAAGAATTAGAAGCATATTATGCGGCAGATTAAGCAACAAACAGAAGGAGAAAAGAAAACTATGAAAAAAATAGCTTACAAATTTACTGCAGCTGTCCTGGCCGCCACATTGGCATTGACGGGCTGTGGCAGTAACAAGACCACACAAAATCAGGCAGCTGAGGAGACGGCGACCGTCCGGTTGGGAGTTGTGACCAATTCCATTACACAGTTTTTAAGCATAGTAGAAAAGCATGCAGGTATTTATCAGGAAAATGGAATCAATCTGGAAACGACGGAGTTTGCAATGGGCATCAATGCAGTGGATTCTATTGTAGCTGGACAGGTGGATATCACACACATTGCAGAGTACGCTGGTGTGAATCGAATCGGCAATACATCAGATAAGACAGACTTAAGATTCTTTACCAAGTTTGGTCAGTCTGATCAGTTTGAATTGTATGTAGACCCTGAGAAGGTATCTGACATCAGTGATCTGGAAGGGCAGTCGGTGGCAACCATCACCGGTTCTGTATATGATTATTGGTATGCCAAATTGTTTGAATATGGCGGCATCGACAAATCTCAGGTAGACTTGCAGTCTGTTACCAGCGCACAGGAAGCATTAGCATTGGCAGAATCCGGTTCTATCGTAGCATATTGGGCTACATCTAAGAAGCAGAAAGATTTGTTTGCAGAAAAAGGCTGGACTTCTCTTATTACCAATGGAGAAGTGAATGCAGATTGTATCCAGGTACTGGTTGCCACAGAGGGATTCTTAAGCAGCAACCAGGCGACAATGGTAAAGTTTTTGAAGGCAACAGATGAGACCATTCAGTATATTGATGAAAACTTTGATGAGGTGGCCGGTTGGATCAAGGAGGATCTGGGATTAGATGCAGACACCTTCAAAGCCGCATTGGATTATGATTTCAGTTTTGGCTTTACAGAAGACACATATGAAAAGATACAGCAGGTCAATACCTGGTGCAGAAGCAATGGAAATTACACGGCAGACTTTGACATCGCAGACTTTTTAAATCTGGATGCAGTAAAAGAGTATGATGCAAAGTTGGTAACTTATTCAAAGTAAAGCATGGAATTGCTGTTACGGGGCAGATTGAGAAAAATCTGTCCCGCTTTTGCCTGTTGAAAATAGGGAATGAAACATTTCTGATTTGCAGGATGGCTTCTGCTCTGTTCAAATCACTCTGCAATTGCCTGTTGTTAAAAAAGAGGAAAGGACGAAACTGAAATGAAACACAAAAGGTTTACCGGTGTGAAGGGATATACCATGGAGGATACCCGGTATGTGTACCAGGTGAAAGAGAAAACGCCAAAGGATGCGCCAAATGTGGTATATATTGTGATGGATGATATGGGATTTGCCCATTTAGGTTGTTACGGTTCTAATATTCATACGCCAAACTTAGACCATTTGGCAGAGGAAGGACTTCGGTACAACAATTTTCATACCACTGCCATTTGCTCTGCCACTAGAGCATCGCTGCTTACCGGTATGAATCACCATACTGCCGGTATTTGTGGTGTGGTAGAGTGGATGACCGGCTGTGACAACGGAGTGGGACATGTGAAAGCAGACTGTGCCACTCTGGCAGAAATTTTGAAAGAGTATGATTATGGTACGTATGCAGTAGGAAAGTGGCATCTGGCAGATGTGTCTGAAACCACAGAAGCCGGTCCTTTTGATCACTGGCCTTTGGGAAAAGGATTTGACCGGTACTATGGCTTTTTGCATGCACAGATGAGCCAGTTCCACCCCAGACTGGTGCGGGATAATGGCCATGTAGAGGTACCGAAGACGGTAGAGGAAGGATATCATTTTTCGGAAGACATCACAGATCAGGCAATCCGGTATATTTTCCATCAGAAGGTGGTTTATCCGGAAAAGCCATTTTTCCTGTATATGGCATTTGGTGCCATGCATACTCCCCACCATGCGCCAAAGGAATACATTGATCGCTATAAAGGAAAATTTGACGCAGGCTGGGATGTGATGCGTGTGCAATGGTTTGAGCGTCAGAAGGAACTGGGCATCATTCCACAGGATACAGAATTACCGGAACGAAATGAGTTGGTGCCGGCATGGGAAGAATTGACAGACAAGCAGAAGAAAATTGCGGCAAGATATATGGAAGCCTATGCCGGGATGCTGGAGCACACAGATGCCCAGATCGGACGGTTGCTGGATTATCTGAGAGAAACAGGGGAACTGGATCGTACAGTCGTAGTCTTTTTGTCGGATAATGGTACCTGTTCCGGTGGAGCAAAATATGGACGGCTGAACTGTTTTAAAAAGCCGGAAGAAAGTTCTCCTGAACAAGCAGAGCAGGAAGCAGATTATGTACTGGCACATCTGGATGAGATCGGTTCTGCCACTTCTTTCTGCCATTATCCTCAGGGATGGGCACAGGCAGGCAATACGCCCTTTCGGTGGTATAAGACATGGACTTATTCCGGTGGCATCAAGGACCCGTTGATCATCCGTTATCCAAAGCTGATTGCAGACCCGGGTGCGGTACGAAACCAGTATCATCATGTTTCAGATATTACGCCTACTGTGCTGGACATTCTGGGAGTAGAAAAGCCTTCCTATATAAAAGGTGTTTTTCAGAAAGCATTTCAGGGAACCAGCTTGAAATATACGCTGGAAGATGGTACCGCAGCGGACAGAAAGCATGTGCAGTATTATGAAATATGCGGAAACCGAAGTATTTATCAGGACGGCTGGACAGCCATTGTGAATCATTTTAAGAATGCGTCCGGTGGAAGATATGAGGATGACAAGTGGGAACTGTATCATACCGCAGAGGATTACACAGAGCTGCATAATGTGGCAGAACAATATCCAGAAAAAGTAAAGGAACTGGAACGAACCTGGATGATACAGGCCGCAGAGGCAGGAGTATTCCCCATGTTAAATGGGGCACTGTATGGTTCCAGAACCCAGAGTATACGGATGTATGATTCTCTGGAAATCAGAGAGCGGTTTGACCGATATGAACACATCGTAGAGCCATTTGATATCATTCGTTCTCTGTACAGCAATATGAACAAGCGGTCTCATGTGGTTCGTGCTACGATCAGACGGGACAGTACACAGCAGCAGGGGGTGATTTTTGCAGCAGGTAATTATCATGGTGGATATGTATTGTATATCGTAAACAACCGTCTGACATTCTGTTACAATTACGGCTCTCGGTTTTATCATCGCATAGAATCAGATCCCCTTCCGGCTGGTACGCTTCAGGTGGAATACCGATTCAAGGTAAAGCAGGATGGCTCTGCACTGGTTTCCCTTTATGTGGAGAGGGAGAAGAGAAAAGAGCTGATAGTGCCAAGATTAAATTCAGCAGCTGATTTTGTATCTACAGTAGGTGCCAACAAGGACAGTGCAGTGGCACCTATGGATTATGCAGTGCCATTTGCATTTGAAGGAGTTTTGGATGCAGCAGACATCATCGTAGAAGGATATTGCACTACATTAGAGAAAGAATTAGAAGCCTTTTTTGATGCGGACTGACTACGAGAAGTTGACATTTCAGTGGGAAAGGCATACACTTATCGTAATGTGAAAAATACCAAATACTTGTTGTTGGATTTTTGGGATCATTGTGAAACTCTTTGAAAAGAATAGAAAACAGTCTGCACATCAGAAATTTTGATGACAGGCGTTCTGTATCGCAGTTTTGCAATTTCCTATCAAAATTTTTATCTGAAAGGGGAGCAACATGCGTGCCGCCAGTATATTGATCAAACCAGCTTCTGCAAACTGCAACATCAACTGTGAATATTGTTTCTATAAATGTCTCAGCAGCAACAGAGAGCAGTACAGTCTTGGTTTTATGAAGGAAGAGACTTTAGAACAGCTGATCAAGCAGGCATTTGCCTATGTGGAAGCCCATGTGACATTTGCCTTTCAGGGAGGGGAGCCGACCCTTGCGGGTCTCTCCTTCTTTCGCCGTGTGTTGGAATTGCAGCAGAAATATAATACAAAAGGGATTCATGTAGAGAACACCATCCAGACCAACGGACTGCTGATGGACAGAGAATGGGCAGAATTTCTGGCGAAGCATCAGATTCTGGTGGGACTTTCCTTAGATGGTCCCAGGGAATTGCATGACCGTTACCGGAAGGATGTACAGGGCAATCCCACCTATGACCGGGTGATGGAAACAGTTGCTCTTTTTGAAGAATATGGAGTAGCGTACAACATCTTATCTGTGGTGACGGCTCATACCTGCGCCCATGCAAAAGAATTGTATCAATTTTACCGGGAACAGCACTTTCCCTTTGTACAGCTGATTCCCTGTATGAACGAAAAACAGCGGCAGGGGAAAGCAGGGGCACAAGCGAATGCTTATGCCGTAGAGCCGGAACAGTACGGTCATTTTTTGTGTGAATTTTTTGATCTGTGGTATGGGGATTTTATGAGAAGTCTGAAACCCTCCGGAGAACAGAAGTATGGGGTAATGGATGTGCGCATGTTTTCCAATCTGGCACAGATGGCGGCAGGCTATCCGGCAGAGGAGTGCGGCATGAGTGGCTGCTGCACCTGTTACTTTGTGGTGGAAGGGGATGGAAGCGTGTATCCCTGTGATTTTTATTGTATGGATGAATGGAAGCTGGGAACTATCGCAGATTCCTTTGAGGATCTGTTGGTTTCCGAAAAGGCCAAACAGTTTGTGGCAGTCTCTCAGCCAAAGCACAAAAAGTGTGCCAAATGTGCCCATTTTTCCCTTTGCCGGGGCGGATGCAGACGGTGGAGGGAGACAGAGGCAGGAGAAGAACCAGCCTTGAACCAGCTGTGTGTGGCCTATAAGATTTTCTTTGCCCATACGAAAGGGCGCATTTTAGAACTGGGAAAGCTGATTCGCAGAAGATACGGTGCCTACCAGAGATAGGAAAAATGGGATGAAACATGCAAAAAAACATTGACATGGAAAAAGAATCGTGGTACTATGATATAGCTGTGCATTAGCAGAGGTATGCGAATGAAGCGTTCGGATTCTTAGTCCCGTTTCCGGCACTTGATTGAAATGCGTAGGAGAGAAGTCTGACAGATGGTTTGGCCGCCCGGACATCGGCATGCCATTACAGGGAAGATGAAACTGTTACCCGCTTATACCAAGTGGCACAGAGATTGAATGAAAATAACACATGCGAGTGTATGAATTAGATTTATCAGGAGGTATACCGATGAAGACTTTTATGGCAAGTCCATCTACCATCGAGAGAAAGTGGTATGTAGTTGATGCAGAAGGTATGACATTAGGTCGTCTGGCATCTGGTGTTGCAGCGGTTTTAAGAGGTAAGAATAAGCCGATCTTCACACCACACATTGACACAGGTGATTATGTAATTATTATAAATGCAGATAAGATCAAGGTAACAGGCCGTAAGTTAGAGCAGAAGTTATACTACTCTCACTCTGATTATGTAGGCGGATTCAAGTCCACTACATTAAAGGAGCTGTTGGACAAGAAGCCTGAGAAGGTTGTTGAGCTGGCAGTAAAGGGTATGCTTCCAAAGGGACCTTTGGGTAGACAGATGTATAAGAAGCTTCATGTATACGCTGGTGCTGAGCATCCACATGATTCTCAGAAGCCAGAAGTATTGACATTTTAATCGGTAGCGAAAGGAGGAATACGATATCATGGCAGATTCTAGATATTATGGAACAGGTAGAAGAAAGAGCAGTGTTGCCAGAGTATATTTAGTACCAGGCACAGGTAAGATCACAATCAATAAGAGAGATATTGATAACTACTTCGGATTAGAGACCTTAAAGATGGTTGTTCGTCAGCCACTGGTAGCTACCGAGAATGTAGACAAGTTTGACGTACTGGTAAATGTATACGGTGGTGGTACTACCGGACAGGCTGGTGCAATCAGACACGGTATTTCCAGAGCTTTGTTACAGGTTGATTCCGATGCATATCGTTCTACCTTAAAGAAGGCTGGTTTCTTGACCAGAGACCCAAGAATGAAGGAAAGAAAGAAGTACGGCTTGAAGGCTGCTCGTCGTGCACCACAGTTCTCCAAGAGATAATTTGTGGTATACGGATATTTCGAGAAAAATCCGATTTTACAAGGGTTACAGAGGTTGTGGACAGTTGTCAGATATGCTCCATTTCAAGCGGTATGTAACAAATATATTAATGATAGGTATGGGACATTTTCTGGTAAGAGATTGCTGGAAAGTGTCCTTTCTTGTTAAAGGTGGACAACAAAAAAACACTTGTCAAAAGTAATTTCCCACGTGATAAGAAGTAACGAATAAAAATGAATATATTTGTTGGGATATTATCAAGATGGCATGTTTTTAATATATAAATAATATTTTGGTATTGGAGAATTATCGCAGATGAACGAAAAGTATTAATTTTTAATATTACGAATAATAGTTAGATAATTTGTTTATATTGTAACATGATGTATAAGGATTAGCGTAGTAGCGGGGGGTATATGAGGAGACGAAGAAAAAAGAAAACAAAAGGAAAGAGGGAAATAACAGAAAAGAAATCTATCGTTGAGCATATTGTATCGCACAAAGAAATTATTACGATTATACTGGGATTGTGTGTCTCATTATATTCTATAGTAAATTCTATTTATAAGATAATGTATCAAATCAAATGTGAAACATTTTATGGTTTGCCGGGTAAATATTTTAATTCGAATGTGAATAATGGGCTTTTATATGTAGGTGGTATTATAATACTTTTGTTGATAAGTATAGCTCCAACGCTCATGAAAAAATATGATGAACAAAAAGAGAATTTAACAAAAATATATTTGGCAAAAGTAACTTTTTCTATATTTATAGGTGTGGAAATAGGATTGGTTAATGTTTATAATCTGATAGAAATTATGAGGCAAACATATAAAATGAATAATTTCTTTCGGACAATTAACTATTGGTTGAATAACAATGCCTATTTTACAATAACAGTGGTTGTTATCTTAGGATCAATTTCTGTTTTGGGAATTAATTTTATAGATAAGTTAAACAACATAAAACAGAAATGGATTAAGAATATAGTACATTCTGTAGTGCTGCTTTCTGTGATGATAAGTGTATTAACAATGCTATATGGAGCAGGTTCTAAACTTAACATATCAATTGAAGATAAAACAAAATATGAATTTGTAACATATGATACTGAATATGTTGTCTTATCTTCGTACAATGAAAAACTTTTGATAGTTCCATTTGAAATTGATGAAAATGGACAATACATCTTTAAGACAAGTCAGTATTCGTTTTGCGAACCATATGATGGAATGTATCAATACAGGGATATAAAATATAGTCCGAGAGTCGATTGGAATGGAGAATGATACTAGGTGTCGAGGGTGAGTTAATAAAATGTCTCCATTGCCTGACATATCCTTTTGATCCCTGTAAGATAAGCAATATCCGATGGCTCATTTAGATAAACGGCACATTGCATTTCTGACAGCTAAAAGAGAGATGAATTTGTTTATCAAGACTGATTTTGACAAAATGGTATTAGGGTTATATGTTGACGGTATCACCTAAATTATAAGCAATTTGCGATGCTTCAATAGTTGTAATGAGTAGAGTTTTTTATATAAGACAGACGCACAATATTAGTTATAGAGAAACTCTGGTTTTTGATTTTAGGATTATTCAAAAACTAGAAAAGATCATTATTTCTCACAGAATTTTATATGAAATATTCTCCCCCGGAAGACCCAGGTATTCTGGGGGTTTTGTGTATGTAAAAACAGTTGGCCAGGCACTTAGGATTGTGTGGAGGAGTGTGTTTGGAAAGCTAAGTGAGGAGAGTTGGCTATAGAGTGAAAAAATTGCGGTAGAATTTGCCAAGAGCCTGACGAATTTGAGTGCCAAATGGTGGAAATATGCTGGAACTTGTACTCTATCAGAATAAAGAACTACATAAGGCAGCTGGTGCGGAATATGAAGTGTTAAGCAGCAAACAGATACTGCTTTCCGAAAAAAACAGACATGGAGAATTGGGAAAGTATGTGGAAAGCATATATCATAGCATGACGGTGCAAAGCAAGAAGATAGTATACTTTAATACGCATATATGGGGATTATGAAGCTATGAAATATCAAAGCCGTAATCTGTCCTGACAGTCTGATTAGGACTTGCACAATAAGTGAATGTGGAATAAAGTAGAACCACAAGTCATTGCCGGATACTTTGTCAGAGCATCGTGGATAAAATCTACACTATTAAAGGTAAATTTACGCAATCTTAACCAGTCTGGGTTTGTTGATTTGTGTGCCGTTTTGTGGTACAGTATTACACAAGTACAATTAAATATGCATGATGAGGAAACGATTATGGCAGAAAGAAACATGGTAAATCTAACAATAACGATGACATGGTAGGAGTGCAAGGCACTCAAGCAGATTGCCTTGGATAAAGACATGACGGTTTCTACCCTTCTGCGAGAATGACTGAAAGAATATCAAGCAAAGGAGGCAGAACAGTAATGGCAAAGAATTCCGATTTAGGTATTGCCGTGGGATTTTTTCTCTGCAATCAGCATGGCAAGCGGACAGATCTTGTCCCCAAAAGCTGGAAACGGAAATTCAGAGACTCATGAGCGATGAAGATGTGACAAAAAAACCGGTATTTATGAGAGTCTGTTAACTGGCGAAGAAAAGAAACTGTCAATCCGTGCCTTTGACTGCCGGAATGCTCTTGCGGCTTACGAGAAGTAAGGACATAAGTGTGCTATTTGTGGTGAAGAATTTGAGTTTGAACAGATGCACGCAGATTATATCATGTCGTGGAGCATAGGCGAAAAAACAACGCCAAACAACTGTCAGATACTTTGCCGGGATTGTAATCTGAAAAAGGGAGAACAGGAATAAATTATCTGTTCCACAAGAAATAGCTGTAAAAAAGGGAATGTGAAGAAGAAAAGTGTGAGTTGGTAAACTCTGTGACTGGACTACTGCCTATACTGGTGGATGGACAGGCACGGGTAGAATGAGGTGAAAAGATGAGACGGAATTTTGCTCAAATTCTAAAAGAGGCTAAAATTGATATAAAATCAGAATACCAGAAGTTATATGGTATGCTTTATAATCGCAGTATTCAAGTGTCAAAGACCAAATGGATCTCTGCGTACGACGAATTGAGTGATTATTTTCTGGGATTCTATTTTCGTGGAACCTGTTTGTCTATAGAGGAGTTTAATGATGTAAACGGGTTTCACTTTGAGAAAGAGCCAGATCCTTTTAGTATTGATGACTTGATTCGGTTATGTGAGTATATTGAAAATATGCTTAATGGGTACCAAAGCGTACAGTGGGCATCTGGAGTTGGATATTTACCAATGCCACAACCAGCAATTAATGTTCAGTTTTACTTAATGCAAATTGCTCAAGTTATCGAAAAAATAGGGTACATGCCTTTAAATCAAGACGGTTTTGTAATATATGTTGAAAAATCGCCTGCGGCAATTTCGGTTGCGGAAAGTGAGCAGATTCCAAAAGAAATATCGTATAAGATGATTTCCTATAATCATTATAACATGAAGGGAAATTTACAAGAAAAGAAAAATACGATTCTGAAACTTGCAGAACTATTGGAAGCCAAGCGGCCTAAATTAGCTAAAGTTGATAGCAGATTTTGCGATGATATATTTTATTTATTCAATAACTTGAATATTCGCCATAATAATATTGATTCTTCCATAAATGGCAAGTTCAAACAAGCGGTTGCAGATATGACCCCAGAAGAATTAGAACACTGGTATGATGAAACATATCAAATGTGTCTCCTCGCTTTTTTACGGTTAGAACAAGCAGATCGAAAGATAGAGTTTGATAAATTAAAAAACATAATTGAAAACATCTAATCATTCCTAGAGCACGTGTATAGGAATTTTGGGAGTGATACCTGACGAGGATAGCTATAAGAACTATAATAATATTATTATGGCCTAATTTTGATATGACAGAACAGTTTGAAACCAATAATGCTCTAAAAATTCTCCGTGAACAATCACGTGCTTTAGCCAAAAAATCAGGGAATAAAGTCAAAGCGACTTTTAGTAAGATACAGTATACGGAAATTTTAAGTGGTTTAACATCAGCTTTGAGTGTAGTGGCAACGTTAAGTGCTACAACTCAAGTGAAGAGAGAAGAGGTATTAGAAGAGGAGTTAATAGAAAAAACTAATATTTTGATGCCTTGAAAGAGCGGTATTATAAATTTGAAATTTATAATAAAAAGTATCGATTTAGGTTGTTTACTGATACCTACTCCCCAATATATCCAAATAAGATGCTGCTTGACGAAAATATTGCGAAAAAAATTGATGAAAAACAAGAAGTTTCCTTGGAAAAAGATCAGGCACTTGTGGATCTCCTACGGTCAATTTTTTCAAGCCAACGAGTTGCACATATCATTAGAATGATGGTTTTGGAAATGGCTGATGATGATAAAAAACAAACTAAAACAACTTCTCTTGTTACCAAACCAACTCAATTTTGACTATTTTTTCAAAATTAGTAAAAAGGAAATTCTATTCTAACAAAAAGTGAGGCTGTAAAAAAATCGCTGTAAGCACTATGCCTACAGCGATTTTTTTACAGCCCCTTTTTCGTGCCTACATGTTACCCACATGTTGCATACAGCAAGCAGGTTGAATGACTGTGTTTTACCTGTTTGGAACGATGACGATTGCGAGAACAGATGAGTCATCTTCTGGGAAGCAATCACTTATTTTTATACAAAAAACAAAAAACATACTCCAAATAGTCTGAAATCTATGCTATAATAAATGAGTATTTATAATGCAATGGAAAAAACATGTAAAAATTGACAGGAATTTCCGGAAGTTTCTATTTTGTTTTGGGAAAGTTTGTTGTGGTCAAGCATTTTTGTAACACTACGACCTAATTTATGCTATAGGGTTTATGCAACCCCATAGCGTGCCTCATAAGGCGTTTTATAGTTGTTATAAGAATGCGGACGTACATGGTTATATTGCACATACGCAAA